>CAMYIN010000018.1 GCA_947258495.1 uncultured Gammaproteobacteria bacterium | reverse complement strand
ACGTTGATCGACGGCAAACAAATCTGGAAAGAGAAGTTCATTAACTAGAACTTCTCCTGACAGTCGCCTCCTCAAAATCGGTAACTGTCAGATCGAGTCTGAACTTCTACACTTAATACATCGACGAACTCGTTCGCGACGAAGTTTGCGACGACGACCAACAGAAGGATTAAGGCAATCTTTGAGAGGGTCTGCCAACGTATCCTGGATGCTCGAACAGTCAGCGACATTCACTATTTACTTGCCGTTGATGTAGCTGGGTCTGCGAGCGTGCCTTCAAACCAGAATTTCTTTTCCACCTTCCAATACCAGCGATTTACGGTCCAAGTGGCCTCGCCTGATATGGATTCATTCTCCACAGTTCCCCGCCATACAATCTTTGCATCTTTGGTGGGACATTGGGTCTCACTTATGAATTCGACTTTTTCACCGCGCTGACGGACGAAATACGGTCGGGCGGGATAGTTACATCTTTTCTCACACTCCTTGGAAACGAACATTCCATCAGCGAAAACCAGTTTGTCTTTCACATCAGCAGGTCTACCAAGCGGGCCTAGTTCGCCGGAGAATATCAATCCGTCTAATGTACCGGAACCGTCAGCCACTGCTGCGTCTACCTTTGCTGCGTGTAATGGTTTTGCCGAACCGGATAATTCATACCATCCGACGACGAGCGCCGTCGAAACCGCAATAAACGCTAGGACAAATTTCGATTGTCGCTTCATAATCCACGCACCCTTTGTGACCTCAAAAAACGCCCGTATCGTTGTAAATCAAGTGCGTCAAGAACTACTGTCGTATAGACAATGCTTTTCCCATTTCGATCCCAAAAAACCATGGTCCGTCTCTGAATTATTGCCGAAATACACGCTCACCACGGGTGAAAGTAAAGGATATTTGAATGCTGCGACGCAGCGAAGCTGCGTCGTGACTCTTAGGGCTAGCCGCTGGAAACGCGATAACGACCAACTTGATCGCGGGCGGCAGGAATATTTTCTTTACTACATCGCTATCAATGCAGCGAGGTGTTGCAAGCAATTTCTCCGCAGTTGCGGTTATCCCATCTTTCGATGAAGTAAGCCTAGAAACAGATGTGCAGATCTGCCCACACTAAAGTCGATGACACTCGTAGATCCTGTCTTTTTGCACCTGAACGTAGAGAAAGTAAAGAGACATGCCAGGGAATTTTCCCGCATTTTCACTTCTTTAATCTTGTCCCTTACGTTACGGCGACATAACAATTCGTATTGGAGCGGACATGTACCATAACTATTATTGGAGAAAGCTTCTTGTGAAATTGATTACCGATGAAGTCAAAGAAGTGTTTGGCCGGCTAATTCAGAATGAGATTGGATGACATTGTCGGCCCTGCGGACTATGAGGCAAACATCGATTGACATTAAAACGTTTTGAATGTCTGCAACCAAATTTCCGCGAGCAACACGAGTTCACATATATACTTTCTAGCGGTATTTTCCAGAAATAGTTCATTTCTATCATTCGTGAAGACGAAGCTCGTATATATTGGGTACCTGTTAGTCTCGATTGTAACGATCATTCTTGCGCTGGAAGGGGCAGGCCGCCTCCTTATTCATATTTTTTATAGTGTGCCTGGAAAGTCTTACGGGTTATGGGAAGTAGATTCCGAATTAGGGGCCGTCTACCGTGCAAACGCTTACAATACGCATACCTCAACGAATAATTACGCTTTCAGAAATCGAGAGGATGTTTATCAGCCCAAGCCAATAAATTCGATCAGAATTAGTGCTTGCCGTTCACATGACTCACTAGAATGCACTGCGCCGCCGCAGGTTCAGTAGGAGATGCTGCGACCTTGATTTATCGATGCAACCGCGCGTTAATCTCAACAATCACTTCCATGCATTGTTCCGCGATGATGTTCGCATTTCGAATGTAACAATACTTGCGTTTCGTCGTGGCAAGCCATCACCAGCATAAAGGGCGAGGCAATGAACTCAAAACATCAGGCGTCGGGTCGGACGCCATCTGGAGCGCCAACGTCTGTTAGTCGGAATATCTAGAATATTTATCCGAACCTGGGTGACGGTCAGGAGTTTAATCGTGGATAGCAGACCTTCACATCACAGCTTCCAAATCTGTTGAATGCCTTCTGTTGGCCAGTCGGGGATAAAGCAGAGAGCAATGCAATTTTTTGGTGATCCGAATGCGTCTTGGTCTCTAGCCGGCGTCTTGGTATAACCATGGCGCCCGCCAGTTATGAACGCCCTCGATATTCGCGACAGCGGTCAGATGCCGCTTCGTGCGTTTATGGGATCAGTCTGTAACGCATAGCAATGGCTGCGCGGCGGTATGTCTTCTCAACCACCTTTCATAGATACTAGATTCCGGTCGTGCGCCCGAACCCCAGTTACTTTACACGCAAACGGGCATTTCTAATTGTTGCCAGTGGTTCAATCGGCGCAAGTACTCGTCGCATCGGTTAAAATGGTTTTCGGGATTTCAATCGTTCGATAAGGTCAGGCTACGCATCAACGGTTTGGTCGAAGCTTGGGCACGGTACGAAGTTTTTCGTTTTTTTGGATAGCGTTGAAACACAGATCATGGGATTACTTGTGAATGGGAAATGGGAGGACCGCGGGTATAGCACCAAATCGAGCAAGGGGCGGTTTGTAAGGGCCCGGTCGCAATTTCGCAACTGGATAACCGCTGACGGTTCGGCGGGGCCGAGCGGCAGGGGGGGATTCCAAGCGGAGGCTGATCGCTACCATCTTTACGTATCTTTGGCGTGCCCCTGGGCGAACCGGACACTGATCTTTCGGCTTATCAAGGGACTTGAGAAACACATAACCCTCTCGGTGGTGCACTGGCTCATGGGGGATCAGGGTTGGACGTTCGAACCTGGTGAGGGGGGCATTGCTGATCATGTCAACGGTGCTCGCTACCTGCACGAGATCTATGCGAAGGCGGACTCTGGTTATTCGGGTCGAGTGACGGTGCCGGTGCTGTGGGACAAGAAAACGGAGACCATCGTGTCGAACGAGTCATCGGAAATCATCAGAATGTTCAACAGCGCATTCGATGATATTGATGCGGCCCGTGGGGATTATTATCCGGCCTCGATGCGCACTGAAATAGATGAAATCAATGACCGTGTCTATGACACCGTCAACAACGGCGTCTACAAAACCGGTTTCGCCACAAGCCAGGAAGCTTACGAGGAAGCCGTCGTATCTCTGTTCGATACACTGAACTGGTTAGAGCAGCGCCTGGCGAGCCGACGCTACCTCCTGGGTGATGCGATCACGGAAGCAGATTGGCGCTTGTTCACCACCTTGGTGCGCTTCGATGCGGTTTATTTCGGCCATTTTAAATGCAACCTGAGCCGACTGGTGGATTATCCGAACCTGTGGGACTACACGCGCGATTTGTATCAACAACCCGGTGTGGCCACGACCATCAACATGACCCACATCAAGCGGCATTACTACGTCAGTCACGTCTCCGTCAACCCAACGCGAATAGTACCTTTCGGTCCAGAAATCGATTTTGATGCTCCACATAATCGTCACAAATTGGCACTGGATTCGGAACAAATGAATTCAACCTAGAGGGCTGGACCCCACGCTTTCAATTGCTCAATTGAACGATCAAATAGAATACCCGCTTCTAGCATCAACGGACTTGGAACGGCCGCATAGTGAGTGCACCGAACCTTCAACGACTATAGTTTTGGTATGTTCGAATGACAGGTCCTGGATAAAGACATCCGCACCATACTTAAGAATCAATATATCGCGCCGTCAATGACAACGTGAACGAGTACATCGAAAATCGCACCTTCGACGAGATCCAGGTCGGCGACGCGGCGAGCCTGGAGCACGCGCTCACGATGGCCGACATCAAGCTCTTTGCCGTGATGTCGGGGGACGTGAATCCCGCACACGTCGACGAGGACTACGCCCGCAGCAGCCGCTTTCAGGAAGTGATCGCCCACGGCATGTGGGGCGGTTCGCTCATATCCACGCTCCTCGGCACCCAGCTGCCCGGACCGGGAACCATCTACCTGGGCCAGACGCTCCGATTCCTGCGCCCGGTAGGGTTGGGGGATGTGCTCGTGGTTACCGTCACTGCGCGCGAAAAGAAGACCAAGCAGCGCATCGTGTTCGACTGCGCCTGCGTCAACCAGGACGGAGAGGAGGTCATCACCGGGGAGGCGGAAGTGATTGCGCCCTCGGAAGAGATCCGCCGCCCGCGCTACGTGCTGCCGGGGGTGCGGCTGGCCGAGCGCACACATCTGAACGAGTTGATCG
This sequence comes from uncultured Gammaproteobacteria bacterium, assembly GCA_947258495.1. Lineage (GTDB taxonomy): Bacteria > Pseudomonadota > Gammaproteobacteria > Arenicellales > JAANXG01 > CALZGZ01. The sequence continues at coordinate 16,577 of CAMYIN010000018.1, read as the reverse complement.
CGGCCGGAAGCGCCGCCGGACCCGTGGCCGTCGCCGTGGTGCATCCGCTGAGTCCGAATTCGCTAAAGACCTGTAACGACGCGCAGACCGCGGGAATCATCGAACCCGTGCTCATCGGCCCGGCGCGCCGCATACGCGCGGCGGCCGAGGAAGCCGACCTCGACATCGGCGCGTGGCGTCTGGTCGAGGTGGAGCACAGCCACGCGGCGGCGGTGGCGGCCGCGTCCATGGCGCGCGCGGGAAAGGTGCGTGCCCTGTTGCAGGGCGGGCGCAACCTCGAGGAACTGTTGCGGGTGGTGCTCGCGCGGGAGTCCGGCTTGCGCACGGATCGGCGCGCCAGTCACGTCTACGCCTTCGACGTACCCACCTACGCGAAGCCGCTGTTCATGACTGACGCCGGTCTCAATGTGCAGCCGAACCTGGGAGAGAAAGCCGACATCGTCCAGAACGCGGTGGATCTGCTCCACGCCCTCGGTGTGGCGCAGCCCAAGGTCGCCTGCCTCGCCGCCATCGAGCGCGTCAACGCCGCGGTGCCGTCGACCCTCGAGGCGGCAGCACTTTGCAAGATGGCCGACCGCGGTCAGATCACCGGTGCGCGCCTGGACGGACCGCTCGCCTTTGATACCGCGGTATCACACGCGGCGGGAGAGGCGCGCGGCGTGACTTCGGAGGTGGCGGGCGACGCCGACGTGCTCGTCGTGCCCGATCTGGAAGCGGGTTCCATGGTCGCACACCAGTTCCGTCACCTCGGCGACGCGGGTGCGGCGGGTATCGTCGTCGGCGCACGCGTGCCCGTAGTAGTGACGACGCCGCACGACGATCCCCTCGACCGGCTGGCGTCGTGCGCGCTCGCCGCCATCGTCGCGCGGCAGACGAAAGCGCCTTCAGCCTCAATTTGATGCCTTGGAAATTCGACGCCGACGGCGACCGGCTCTCGAGCCGGCTGGCCCAAAGGCTTGATGCGAGTGCCCTTGCAGTCAACTCCTGATTTACCGGTGTGCGAAACCGGGCCGGGGCATAGGTCGTTGCGCGGTAAACCGGTTACTCGTCTTTGACGGATCCGTGCTCGACCTCGCGCCGCTGAGACCCGCCTTCGCGAGGCGCGCGGGCCACGAGGAAATACGCGGCGCCCAGGGCCAGGGCGGACCCCACCCAGGCGCCGAGTTCCGCCGGTGTCGGCGTCACCTCCTGCACCGGGAAGGTGATAATCCGTCGCAGGATGATGACCAGGGCGACTTCGACAAACAGCGCCACCGGCACCGGGTATCCTTCCAGGTAGCGGGCCTCGGCAAGAATCAGGGACGACACCACCCACAGTATCATCAGCGTGCCCAACGCGTGCAGAAACCCGTGCGCCAGATTCCCGCTGGTGATCGACTGGTAGACCTCGGCAATGAAGAGCCAGATCAAGACCAGTATGGAGACGGTCAAGGCGATCGTAATCACGATGTGCGTCAAGCTGTTCGCCCACCAGATCAACGACGTCGTGAGCTCGCGCGTGGACGAGAGTTGCGGGGGGAATTTCGGTTCCATTCGGTTCCTTATTGGTTGAAGCGCCGGGTTGCTTAATTATATTAACGCCGTCGTGGGGGCACCGCCTGTACACCGCATTCTACCCCACTGACCCGATCGTCCCGGTGTTTCCGGGCGGCCGAGTGGGATTTTTTTTCGGCGCCTCGATCGGGCGGGTCGCGGCGCGGCACACCGTGTTGCGTCTACCGCGTTTCGGTAATTTGTCACAGAAATCCGCATTTTTTTCGATTATTCTTCGGGCATGAACACGCAGCCGTCAGAGTACCTCGGCCGCGCCTCCCAGATCGACAACATGTCGCGGGTGCGGGTGGTGGAATCCTGCCGCGAGGCGCTGGGAGAGGAACACCCGGAAACGCTGTCCGCGATGCAGGAACTGGCGGTCCGGTTTCGCAGACAGGGCAGCCTGAGCTGGGCGCGCCGCCTGTTTGAGCGCCTGCTGGCGATACAACGCCGGCAACTGGGTCGCAGGCATCCGCAGGTGGTCTCCAACGAAGAGCGTTTGTCCGATACGCTGTTTGCGCTGGGCGAGTTCGAAGGCTCCCGCCTGTTGCAGGAGCGAGTGGTGCAGGCGCGTCGATTGTCCCTGGGGGAAACGCATCCGCTCACGCTTTCAGCGATGAGCCAATTCGCCGAGATTCTGTGCGCCCAGGGCGAGCTCGAGCAGGCGTCGGAGTTGCAGGAAATCGTCTTCGACACGCGCACACGCGTTCTCGGCGCCGAACATCCGGACACGCTGATGGCGGAGGACAGATTGTACGAGACCTTGATGGAGCAGGGCGCCTTGTACATCTTTTAGCCGGCGGTCCTCAGTACCCAGGACAACATTCAGTCGCATCGTCGTCCGCGCCGAGGTCCTCGAATACCCACTGCCTGCCCGCAATTCCCTGGTGAGGACGGTTGTGGCGCCGTCGGCACGATATCGGCGCAGAATTTCGTAAAGCCAGCTTCCCGCCGCCGTGCAGTGGCCCAATCTCGGGACATCAGGGTTGCGTCCCCGGGCCTTGCGACAGCGGGGGTCATTGGAGGCCGGGCCCCGTAAGGGTATACTGATTTCCGGGTAGGCAGCTCAAGTATTGCTTGGCGCCTGATCCCGAGGTGTATGAGGTGATAGGAGGCAACCGATGAGAATCCGCTTCTGGGGCACGCGCGGTTCCATCGCCAAGCCCGGTCCGAGTACCGTGCGCTACGGTGGAAATACCTCCTGCGTCGAGGTGCGTTCTCCCCGCGACACGCTCATTGTCATCGACTGCGGTACCGGCGCGCACGCGCTCGGCAGGGAGCTCATGCGGGAACGCGGTGCGGACTCCTTGCGCGGTCACATGCTCATCAGCCACACCCACTGGGATCACATTCAGGGTATCCCCTTCTTCAAGCCCTTTTTCGTTGCCGATGATGAGTGGCACATTTATGGGCCGCGCGGTCTGGGCGCGTCCCTGCAGGACACCCTGGCGGGGCAGATGCAGTACACCTACTTTCCGGTATCGCTGGATCAGTTCGACGCCCATATCCACTACCACGATCTGGTGGAGGGCAAGTTCGAGATCGACGACGTGCTCGTGACCACACAGTACCTGCACCATCCGGCCCTCACCCTGGGTTACCGGCTGGAAGCCGACGGCGTTTGCGTGGTCTACGCGTCGGACCACGAGCCACATTCGCCGCTCCTCGCCGAACAAGGTTATCAGCCGACCGGCGGCGAGGACGATCGCCACGCACAGTTCATCGCGGGTGCGGACCTGCTCATTCACGACACCCAGTACACCGCCGAGGAATACCCGGAAAAGAAGGGGTGGGGGCACAGTACGCTGGAATACGTGGTGGACTCGGCGCTCGCCGCCGGGGTGCACCAGTTGGCCCTGTTCCACCACGACCCGTTGCGGGAAGACCACGCCATCGACGTTCTCGTGCAGCGCGCCCGTGACCGCGTGGCGGATCGCGGCGGAACGCTCGAGGTGTTGGCCGCGGCGGAAGGCGCGACAATGCAGGTCGAAGACGTCGCTGTCGGCGAACCGGGGGCCGCCTTTCAGAGTGTTTCGGACCTCTCGACCGTGCAACCCGCGCTGCTCGATCAATCGGTCCTCATTGCCGTCAACGACCCGGAAGCGGCCATTGCGCTCTCGGACGCGGTGCGCGCCGACCAGATCACGCACTACACCGCCGCGGACGGCGAAGCCACGCTGCAGATGGTGCGCTCCGAGCAACCGTCGCTGATCGTACTGGAGCATAGTCTCGCCGGCGGTGACGCCCTGGATCTCTGCCGGAAGATACGCGGCGGCGATGGTCCTTACGGTCAGGACGTGCCCATCGTCGTCGTCGCCGACTCCGAGCGGGAAATCGATCGGCGCGCGTCGAAAGACGCAGGCGTGACCGACTGGTTGGTGAAGCCCTTCTCCGATACCTATGCGCGAACGCGGATACGCGCCTGGCTGATGCGGCTGGCGTGCCGCTGGGAGCGGGCGCCGTTGCCCGCGGACGAAGAGGTGCGGCTGCGGGCATTACAAGATCTCTGCATCCTGGACGGCGCAGCGGAGGAACGTTTCGACCGATATACGCGCATCGCCTCGGCGCTGTTCGATGTACCCATCGCCGCGGTGAGCCTGGTAGACCGGGCGCGACAGTGGTTCAAATCCAGGCACGGTATTGCGGTTACCGAAACGCCGAGAGAAATGGCGTTCTGCGCCCACGCGATTCTCCAGGATTCCGTGTTCCTGGTGAACGATGCGCTGCAAGACCCGCGATTCGCCGAAAATCCGATGGTGATTGGGGACCCTCACGTGCGCTTTTACGCGGGCATTCCGCTTACCGTGGCGGACGGCAGCCGCATCGGAACCTTGTGTCTGATCGATTACCGACCCAGAGAGCTGGACACCAACAAGCTCGCCCTCTTGCGTGACCTCGGAAAGATGCTGGAGAAGGAACTCGTCGAGCCTTCTAGCGCGGAGAACGAAGCCTGAGTCGAAGTCGATCGGGACTCGGCGCCGCGCGAAACGCAGCGTTGACTGCTGCGGGCGAGAACCCGATCGTCGCACGTGCCGATACCGCACCCGTAGCCGGAGACAACGCCTGGCGCAGCCCATCGCAGCGCGATTTAACGACTCGTGACGCGAACGATGTTTCAAAACCGAGGATCGTTACGTCATAATCCGACGGTTTTCTCATTATCAACGAGGCGACTATGGAATCACGCACACTTCTCGACCAATTGTTGCAGTCCGGCCGGGAGCTGGCGGAACGGGGACAGGACATCTCCGAGCAGAAACTGGGAATACCGGAGGCCGGTCCCCAGCGGGAGGCGGTGCTGTCCGGTCTGGGAAAGGGCGCGGCGATGGCCGGGGTGCTGGGGCTGCTGCTGGGCACGGGCGCCGGCCGCCGCCTGGGCTCTACCGCGCTCAAGCTCGGCGGTGTTGCCGCATTGGGCGGCATCGCTTACCAGGCCTACCGGAAATGGCAGCAGGCGCAACCGGACGCGGCCGCCGCCGATCCGGGGACACCGATATCGAAACTGAGCGCACCCGAGGCCCAGCAGCGGAGCCTGGTGTTGCTGAAAGCGATGATCGGCGCCGCCAAGGCCGACGGTCATATCGACACCGACGAACAGGCCAGGCTCGACGTCGAGATCGAGAAGCTCGGATTCGACGCGGAAACGCTGCATTTCGTCAAAGACGAGATCGCCAGACCCTTGAGCATTGAAGATATCGCGGCGACGGCGGACTCTCCGGAAACGGCGGCGGAGATCTATCTGGCCTCCCTCGCGGTCATCGACGTGGACAACTACATGGAGCGCGGTTACCTGGACGAGCTCGCAAAGCGGCTGGGCCTGGCGCCGGGTCTGGTGCGCGAGCTGGAAGCCCAGGTTCGAGATTGACGCTGACCGATCCGTTGCGGACGAAGGTGACGAAGAAACTTTCGGTCTCGTTCGCTGAGACGTGCAAGCCGATTCCCGTGATGATCTATTTACCGGTCGTGATCCTCAACCATTAATGAAATGATGTCATGAGTAATCCAGGTTCTACGATAAATAACGAAACCGACGCGCCCGCAACCGCTCGACGCGGCCGTAAGTGGGTGACTTACACCGTGCTCGGCGTGCTGTTGGCGGTGGGGCTGTTGGCGGCACTGGCCCCGACGCTGCTTTCCACGTCCTGGGGTCGAGGACTGATCGTCGGGGCGATCAACGACGGGATTCGCGGTTCGGTGTCCATCGACACGCTGTCCCTGAACTGGCTCGGCGGGCAGGAGATCCGCGGCGTGGCCGTCGCGGACCCGAGCGGCCGCACGGTCGCGCGTCTGGACGAATTGTCCACGGAGCTGACCCTGCTGCAGGCCGTTAGAGCAAGACTGAGCCTCGGGCTTACCACGATTCGGGGACTGACCGCCGAGCTCATCGTCGACGAGTCCGGAGATAACAATCTGAGCCGCGCCCTTGAACCCACACATGCCGTGACCGAAGAGACCGGTCCGATACTGATCCCGCTCACCGGCAACATCGAACTCTCCGACGTGCGCGTTACGGTAACGGCGCCGAACACGCAGCCGGTGGTGTTCGAGGGATTGGCGGGGAATCTGCGAGTGGATCCGGTGGAGCGGACGCTGGACGTCGGACTTCAGGGCCGCAGCCGCCAGGGAGAAAAGGCCGGTGAGTTCGCGCTCACGGGGCAGGTGCTCGGCCTCATCGCGGCGGACGGCAGTCTGACGCCGCACACCGCCAGGGGCAGCCTGGAAGCGAACGTCCAGGACCTGCCGATCGACGGCATCGACGGCATGCTCGGACTGCAAGGCCTGCTCAGTGCCGCCGTGGGCAAGAGCGCCAACCTCGAACTGCGGGCGTCCGGCACCGCGGAGACGCAGCAGCTCACCGCCGCGGCCGAGTCGCCCAATCTGCAGGCGGCCATCGCGGCGCGGGTGCAGCAAGAGCAGTTGGCGCTCACGGAACCGGCGACGCTGCGCCTCAACGTGCAACCGTCCCTGTTTCAAGCGCTGACCAAACCCGCGGAAGGCGAAGCCGCGCTGCGCTTGGTCGAGGCGTTTCCGTTGAACGTCAGGGCCAACCAATTGAATTTCTCCGTCGCCGATTTCAACCCGGGTAAGCTGGCGCTGCGCGCCGGTGTGGACGCGCAGCGGCCGATCAGGCTCGCCGGAGGTCCGGAGGTCGGCGAGGTGGCGATCCGCAATCTGACCGCGGCCATCGACAGCGAAGGTCTGGCGGAAACCGTACGATTCGCGCTCGACGGCGAAGCGGTGACGCAAAACAAACCCGGCAACTTGAAAGTCCAGGGGACGTTGAGCCAGTTGTTCGATCCGCAGGGGCGCTTGCAGCCCGACAGGATGCGCGCCGATGCCGAGGCGAATCTGACGAGCGTTCCCACCGCACTGGTCGATCAACTCAGCGGTCAGGAGGGCCTGCTCGTCGATCTGCTGGGACCAAAAATGAACGTCCAGGCCCTGGTCAAGTCGAGCGGCCCGGAACGCATCGACGGCACGCTCAACCTCGACGCCGGACCGCTGCGCGCGCAGGACGTGGCGCTCTCGATCTCCGACGCCATCGTCCTCGCCAAGCCCGCCGAGATCCGTTACCGGCTTTCGCCGGAAGTGGTTCGCCGACTGCTGGGCAAAGAGCAGACCCTCGCGCTGCAGCAACCGGCCGCGATCGTAGTCCAGCTTCAGGCGCTCTCGGCGCCTCGCCCCAAGGTGGGAGAGGCGGTGTTTCAGCCGTCCAAGACCCAGCTTCGAGCCGCGATGCGCAGCGACACGCTGGCGTTGTCGGGCATCCCGGATCTGGGTGCGGTTCAGATCGACGATGCGCACTTCGAGCTGACGGCCGACACCCTCACCGCCATTCGGCTCGGCGGCGGCGCGCGGGCGAGCGGGGCGAAAGACAGCGTGTTGGCGGAGCTCGGGGCCTCGCCGCTGCAGCTGCGTATCGACGCCAGCACCGGATTGAAACCGGACGGCGCGCTCGAAGCGATCGCCATGCAGCTCAAACTCTCCAGCGAAGGCGTGAACAGCGAGCTCAAGGCCAGCGTCGATCCGGATTTCAGCCGCGCGAGCCTCACCGCTCCGGCCTCTTTGGGCTTGCGGGTCACGCCGGGCCTCCTGAAACGACTCGGACTCGTGGCGCCGAACCAGCCGAATTTAGCGAAACCGGCCACGGTGCAGGTCGATCTCGCACGACTCGAACTGCCCTTGGCCGCCTTTGCATTGGCGGGGGTTCAGACCAAGGCGACGGCGCGCATCGACGAGCTGATCCTCGCGGGGGACAAGTCGGTGACGGGGACCGCGCTGCGCAACGCGGACCTCGCGCTCGACTACGAAGGCAGCCGGGGTGCGGCCGCGCTCAAGTTCGCCGCGGACACCACGCTCCCCGGTCAGCAGAAGGCCGGCGCGCTGAAGCTCGACGCGACGCTCAACGGCCTGTTGCGTAACGGCGAGCTGGACCTGGCGCGAGCGGGCATAAACGCCAGGGCGAAGATCGACAACCTGCCCACCGCGTTGCTGGAGGCCTTGAGCGGTCAAGCGGGGTTGGTCGCGGCGCTCGGCGAGTCCATGAACGTAGACGCCGGCGCAGATATCGGCGGCGACGACAAACGCGCCGGCACGATCGACGTCAAAGCGCAGTCTCAAAACCTGGTTGCCGACGCCGGCTTCAAGCTCGGCGAGGAACTCGTCTTGAGCCGCGCCGCGAACCTGCGCTGGACCGTGACGCCCGCCGCGTACGCGGCGTTGACGGCTACGCCGCCCGCAGCTTCAGAAAAGGGCGCGGCGCCGACCGGCTACGAACTCGCCGAAGTCGCGACCCTGGAAACCGTGGTCAACCAACTGCGCTGGCCGCTGGCTGCCGCCGATGTAAAACCGTCCTTCAACCCCTCACGCGCCGCGGTCGACGTCGCCGTGAAAGCGCCGAGGGTCGCGCTGCGCGATGGCGCCGGCGGTCAGACCTTGGTCATTGAAGGGCTGCAGGGCGCGCTACGCGGGGCCGATCTGTCCAAGCCCATAGGTATTGAGCTCAGCGGCCAGGTCCGCGACGCCCGGGGCGGCGAAGGGGCGGGCGGTCTGGCGCTGTCCGGGCAGGCGGCGGACGTCTTCACCGCCGAGGGGCAACTCAACACCGAGGGGCTGTCGCTGCAGCTAAAAGGCCAGCTGCAGAAACTGCCGGTGGCGCTGCTCGACCAGATGCTGGCGATGGACGGACTCACGGTCGCGACCTTGGGCCCCACCACGGACGTCAATCTGGACGCCGATCTGCAGCGCATGACCGGTCCGTTGACGCTGCAGCTGCGATCGGCCAACGCCCGCGCCGATATCAACGCTCAGCTGCGCAAGGATGGGCTTATATTGAACGAGCCTCTGGTGGCCGAGGTCCAGGTTACGCAGGCGTTCGGGCAACTCGTCCTCGGCAAGATCCACCCGATCTTTGAAACCACGCAGAGCTCGGAGCGCCCGATCCGCTTCGAGGTGCCGCAAGAAGGGGTGCTGATTCCGATCCGCGACTACGCGATCGGCAAGGTCGCGATCCCGCGCATGACGCTGGATCTGGGCACGCTGGCGCTGAAGAGCGGTTGGCTGCTCAAGGGCACCATCGGTCTGGCGCAGCAATTCGGCGCGCTCCAGGGATCGGGGCGCGATCAGTGGGCGGCGCGCTTTACGCCGGCGATTTTACAGCTGCGCGAGGGCAAACTGACCTACGAACGTCGCCTCGATCTGTTGCTCGACGAACGCCTGCACCTGGCGACCTGGGGGACGGTCGATATCGCAAACGACCGCGCGGATCTCACCATTGCCTTCATGCCGGAGACGTTGGAGAAGGTGTTCGGTTTGACCGTCGCCCCCAACGACGCATTTCGCATTCCCCTGCAAGGGGCCCTGAGCAAACCGAGCATGGATTTCGGCAAGGCCGGGCTGGAGCTCGGTCGTCTGCGCGCGCAGAAACGGCTGGCCGGAAAAGACAAGCTCATCGGCGCCCTGGTTGGCGGCGTCGCCGCCACCGCGACCGGCGGCGCGCCGATCCCCCGGGCGTCGGTGGAGCCGTTGCCGTGGGGGCCGCTTCCCGTACCGGAAGGACAGGCCGAAGCGAAGCCCGCCGAGGAAACCACGCAGGCCGCGGAGCCCGCCCCCCGCAAGAGCACCAAGGAGCAGGCCATAGAGGGTTTGATCGACATCTTCCGCAAGAAATAATCGTTGAGAATAGGCGCGGACTTTCGGCACTATTGATGGGAACGTTGATCTGCTTTAGCGGATGCCGTCGCCACGCCCGTCATGCAGCTCGAAGATCGCGGAAACCGGAAGATGATCGCTGGCGACCCTGGCGAGTTGGTGTCTACAGCGATTGACGGAGAGCAACCTGAGTCCGCCGCGGAAGTAGATTCGATCGAGGCCGCCGCGCGGCGAGAAGGACGGATAGGTCTTCATCGCGCGTACACCGGTCAGCGTATGCCGGTCGGTGGCACATTGAAAACCGAACGCCTCGACGAAATACGCGCGTAACAGCGAACGCCAATCGTTGAAATCGCCGCCCAGCAGACACGCGGTGTGCGGATCGAGATCGGCGAACTCCCGCGACCTGGCGAGAATGCCCGCCTGTCGCTGGCGTTCTCGCGCCGACAGGCCGAGATGGAGATTGAAGGCCTCCAGTCGGTATCTGTGTCCGTCGACCTTGCCGATGTCGATTGAGGTATGTTGGCATCCCCGGCGTTTACGCTCGCCCACAGTCAAGTCGATATTGCGCTCTCGCAGGATCGGGTAACGGCTCAAGGTGGCGTTGCCGTAGCGGCCTTTGCGCAGGCTGACGTTGTGGCCCACGGCGTAGTACGGATATCCCAGGTCCTCCGCAAGCTCTCGGGCCAGATCGACCCCCCGCGATCGCGGCACCCCTTGGTCCACCTCTTGCAGCAATACGATGTCGGCATTGATGTAGGCGAGTATCGTGGCGATGCGGTCCGGTCTAAATCGGCGGTCAAATCCGATCGCGCGGTGCATGTTGTAGGTGATCATTCGAAACTTCACGTCGACACCTACGTCCTCAGAAACCGCAGTAGGACGTTCTCGGTGTGGTCACTTCGACATCGGGGCGATCCGCGGCCGCCGAACAACCTGGGACCGGTGCGCGCGATGTCCATATACCGTAGCGTAGAAAGCGCGTCATTTGCGGGAACCGTGGTGTTCGACTCGCTGTAATAGCACGTAGTCTCGAACCCGGTCTATTTCAACGACGCCCGCCGCGGTTTCTAAATTCTGGTAATGATCGGATCGCAGCACGAATAGATCCCAGTCGGATACGCCTCCGGGCAGATTCATGGTGTTTGTCCATGGATTGTAGGCGCCAATCGACGGAAACGCGACATCGAGCCGTCGCAGCACCCTGCCGGGGTCGCGGAGCGACGCGATTGCGGAGCCGCGCAGGGCCGAAACGGGGTGTGGAAAGCGGTATGAAAATACGCTTACCGCATTCGGGCCCGCTACGCCGTCGAGTCTATGCTCGACGTCTGCCCGGAGTTGCGTATTCTCGCGGATCCGTTGGTCGTGAGTCCGCAGATCCAAGTGCACCGCCTTGACGAGCAAGCCCCCCAAGGCGAGCGCTGCGAATCCCGTTACCAGGCGATTACCGACGGTACGCATGAAGTCTGCCCGCAAAAGAGCCAGAAGCACGAGGGGTACGGTGGTCATCGCCGGTAATGCGTATCTCCAGCCCACCTGGTTGATGGTCGCGCTGAACACCATCGAGGTCAGCACCGCGAACAAGGAATACCATGTCGAAAACGCCAGGACCCGGCGGTGGTTTTTCGGAAGGAATCTCGAGTAACGTAAATACAGAAAGCCGCACAGGTAGATCACTCCCACGCAAAACCACCACGCCTTGGCCGCGTCAAGCAACCCCATGAGGTTGTCAACAATCGTCCGCGCATCGGCAATTCCCAACTCCCCAGTGGCGTACGGCCCTTCGTGCGCGAGAATAGATACGACGAAGCCCAGCATGTCCGGGTATTCCAACAGGATCGGAGAAGTTGCAATGACGAAACCGCCAACCGCACTGCCCGCTACCACGGCGCATTCCGTCAGGCGTCGGCGTGCGTCACCGACTTCACTGCGCACGGCGAGCACGCCCAGGAGGGAAAGCAGACAAAACAAGAAGGTAAACTTGAGTGCGCAGGCAAACCCGAACAAAAGTCCGGACTGGCTTGCGCGTTTAAGGTTTTCCGGAGAAGAGAACTGCGACAACAGGCACAGTATAAGCACGGCGCTGACCGCCGGAAACGCCATTTCAGGCGCCCACACGCTCTGGTATTCCAAAGCGCCCGGCGCCAGATAGATCATCCACACAAGTAGGCAGATATGGCTTATCTTCGCGTCGATCTCGGCGCGATGGACGAGTAAGGACAGGCAAAGCAAGGAAATGGCGGCGCTGATCCAGTACATTGCCGCGCGATAGGTATCGAGTTCGAGCGGGTCCTGCCGGGTAAACGACAGCACGACGGCGCCGAGCAGTTGCAGAGGCGTCCCTGGATGATCGACATGGACGGGAGCTTTGAGTTGGAGAAGATTGAGGCTGGAGTAGAAATAAAAGACTTCGGGATCGAAGTAATGAATCCAATACGGGCGCAATGAGACGAAGGCCTTGTAGAAGAGATCGGCGGCAATGGGTACGAACGCCAGACTGACGCCTACGGCTGCGTGAAAATGGCGATTGATGAATCGCACGGTTTTAGATCGTTGCTCCGACATGAGTGCGCGACGGCCCCGTTCCCCGATCCAGCGGGACCCGCAGACCGCCCCGGCACGAAGACTTCCGCGTCACCCCTGTTGTTTTCGGGGACCCTAAGTATTTACGCCGATGCGTCGCCGGATCAAGTCGGAGTCTCGATGGATTGCGGCGATCGGCCCCACAACGGCCAACGCGAATTGGAAACGGGTGGTGTCTCGATGGAGGGCGCCTGTGGGAGAGGTGCGAGTGGGACGCAACCTAGCCCCGCGGCTATACTGTTGCATATTGATGAGATTCCGCCTCCACGTTAAAGCAGCGACCCCACCTTGGTCTGGGAGGGGCGTCCTCGCGGCGATCCTTGCGATCGCAGGTGTTTGCAATACATCGAGCGTGGGTGCGCAGGCGCGGGATGCGCCGGCCGGACTGTCCTACGATGTATCCGCCACGCCATTTCATCAACCGGCCGTGGATGTCGAAGGTGGCGGTGAGTTCAGTCTTTCCAGTGCATTACTGCGGTTCAAAGTCAAACGCGCGATTTCACCGGGCGGCTTCGTAGGCCTTAGCCTGAAATACGACCTGGACGATTACGATTTCACCGGTACGCGGATTCTTGGCGGTACCCGGCCCTGGAATGACATCCGTCGATTTGGTGTCGGCCTCCCGTTCTTCACCCTATTGCGAAACGAATGGTCGCTGGGTTTGACGCCGTCGTTCGATTGGTTACAGGAAGAGGGTGCCGACGACGGCGATTCCCTGTCCTATGGCGTATCGACGTTCATGTCGAAGATCTTTGCTCGAGACAAGTCGCTGGGATTGGGAGCGGGAATATTCCGCACGGTGGAGGACGAGACCAAGGCATTCCCGTTCCTCGCTGTGGATTGGCGCCTCACAGAACGCTGGCGTTTGGCCAATCCGTTCGAGGCGGATGCGCTGGGTCCTGCTGGGTTGGAGCTCAGTTACAGTCTCAACGACCGTTGGCAATTGGGCGGTGGCGGAACCTATCGTTCCTTTCAGTTTCGATTGAGCGACAAGGGCGGACTGCTCAACGGCACCGGCAGCAACACGGGGATCGTCGGTTTTCTGCGGCTGAGGAGAGCGGTGACCTCCGGCCTGCAGATCAGCTTCTACAGCGGCGCAATTCTGAACGGAAAACTGGAGCTCAAAGGCAGCGGTGGGGCCGAAGTCGCATCCGCCGAATACGATACCGCGCCGTTTGCGGCGGTCACCGTCAGCGGCGAATTTTGATACGCCTCAAGCCGCAGGGTTTTACCGCCAAGGAAGACGATGTGCCGGCGCCGGTTCGGTCGGAAACGCCTGCAACCCGGTTATTTTCGCAACCTGGCCGGGGATGCAAAAAAAGGGCCTGCCCTCGGTGCAGGCCCCATGTCTTCTAAACAAGATCCAATCGTCTCGATCCTGTCGTCTCGCCACAACAGACCGGTTACCGGGCGGGCGTGCCTTCCTTGAAGACCGCCCGCAGCTGGCTGCGGAGTTCCGCATTATCTTTATGCCCATGCACGGCCACGGCATGTCGTACGGCGACCCCCAGGAGTTCGTCCTCGTTGTCGGCCGAAATCGCGACCGTGCAACTGGCATCGCTTGGAAATTCGCGACAGTCAATGTATTTACCTGCCACGATGCCCTCCTCCGAGCTCGCTCTATGTCAGTCAACGAGTCTTGCATCAGAGGCGGTGATACCGCCGAATCCGGGTCGCGCCCAACGCGCGCATTCCTGATCCAAACTTTTCATGAGCCTACATTAGAGCTTTACCGTTCTCCTTGGTGTTTGACAATTTCGTAAGCCGGTTGTTGCGATTCGAGGCGGTAAATGGCGTTTGTCCAAAACCCGTCAGCGATCGCTGGGATCGTGTTCGGCCTGCCCCCGTGGTACCGGCAGACACGGTTCGCCGTCAATGGAAATGAGATATAGCTCCGCCGTGGCATTGCCTGTGTGCGACTCGGTTCCGAAGTGCCGGGGCGGCCGCGGCGCAGGCGAAGCGCAGGGATTTCGCAAGGAGATACGTAGTGCTGCTGCGGCACACGGTCTCGGGGCAGGACATATTCCGATTTCGTACTAAAATTTATGGCGGGTTCCAACGACCGATATCACCGAATGCACGGTGAGGAAAATCTGGAATGAATGCGCCACTTCCGCCGAACGAAACGGCGCGGCTCCAAGCGCTGCGCCGATATCAGATACTGGATACATTGGAGGAGCAGGCCTTCAACGACATTACCATGCTTGCGTCGTTCATCTGCGATGCGCCCATGGCCGTGATATCGCTGGTCGACAGCGAGCGGCAGTGGTTCAAATCCCGTGTCGGGGTGCAGGCAACCGAGACTCCGAGGGAACACGCTTTTTGTGCGCACGCAATCCTCAAACCAGAGGAGGTCCTGGTCGTCGGCGACGCAATGGCGGATACGAGGTTTTCGGGGAATCCGCTAGTCACCGGCGACCCGCACATCCGGTTTTACGTCGGAGCGCCGTTGATCACACCGCAGGGCGATGCTTTGGGCACTATCTGCGTGATGGATCGCGTTGCCCGCGAATTGCCGAAAGACAACATCGATGCATTGCGAGCGTTGGCGCGGCAGGTGATCGCGCAGATGGAACTGCATCGCGTTTCTATGGAGCTCGATCGAGGCGCCAAAGAACTTAAGGTCTATCAAAGACAGCTCGAGGGCTATCAACGGCAGATTGAACGAGCAAATACCATGCTGGAGTCGCAGAGCCTGACCGACGAGTTGACGGGCGTTAACAACCGGCGCGCGTTCAACCAGGCGCTCCAACATGAGCTTGCGCGTGCGTCGCGGAACGATTCTGCCGTTTCCTTGCTGCTCGTCGACATAGACAAGTTCAAATCCTTCAACGACGCCTACGGTCATGTCGCCGGCGACAAGGCGCTGCAGGAGGTGGCGCGGATACTTTCCAGCCATGGACGTCCGTTCGATCTGGTAGCTCGTTACGGTGGCGAAGAGTTCGCGATAATTCTCCCCAATACGGATGACGTCGGCGCGATCGTTGTCGCAGAGCGGCTGCGGCGGGCGATCGAAATCGCGCCGTGGACCAACCGAACTATCACCATTGGAGTGGGCGCGAGCACGACCCGCGCCGGAACCAATGCGGCGACACTCATCGTGCAGGCGGACCA
Source organism: uncultured Gammaproteobacteria bacterium (assembly GCA_947258495.1). Lineage (GTDB taxonomy): Bacteria > Pseudomonadota > Gammaproteobacteria > Arenicellales > JAANXG01 > CALZGZ01. The sequence goes on along the minus strand of CAMYIN010000018.1, from coordinate 1,196 downwards.
AGCCCTGTACCATACCAAGCAGCACGGAGGAAACCAGACCGCCCACGCCGATCACATCTAAAGAAGGGGGCAGGCGAGTACCGGATGGTCGATACCTCGAGTTGTGCGGACCTGAACGCTGCTGAATACATCGTCCATGCTGAAACGGACCAAAGCCGGTGATCTTCACGTCGCCTATTTGGAGCACGGCCCCTCAGACGGTCCGATAGTGCTGCTGCTTCACGGCTTTCCTTATGACGTGCATGCCTACGACGCGGCGACACCACGCTTGGTGTCCGCCGGCTGCCGCGTCATCACCCCTTATCTGCGCGGGTACGGGCCGACCCGTTTCCTGTCTGCGGCCACTCCGCGTCCGCGATCCGGCCAGCAGGCGGTACTGGCGCACGATCTGCTTGCGTTCATGGATGCGCTCGACATTCGGAGCGCCGTGCTCGCGGGATACGATTGGGGAGGACGTGCCGCCTGTATCGTATCGGCCCTCTGGCCCGAGCGCTCGCGTGCGCTCGTGTCGGCAGGGGGATACAACATCCAGGACATCCCGCGGTCGATAAATCCCGGCACACCGGAGGATGAATACCGTTTCTGGTATCAATACTACTTTCACCACGAGCGCGGGCGGGCGGGCCTGGCGCAGCACCGTCGCCGGCTCTGCAGGCTGTTATGGCGGCTCTGGTCCCCGAGTTGGGCGTTCGATGACGACACCTTCAATCAAACCGCGGCGTCTTTCGACAATCCCGATTTTGTCGATGTGGTCATTCATTCCTACCGGCATCGCTTCGGGCTTATGCCCGGAGACCCTGCGGTCGAAGAAACGGAGAAACTTTTGACCCAACAACCGAAAATTTCCGTACCCACCGTCGCGCTCGATGGGGCTGTGGATGGAGTAGCGCCTTCAGGTGGGTCGGAAACGCATCATGTCTATTTTACCGGGAGCTATGAGCGCCGAGTGATACACGGAGCGGGACACAATCTGCCGCAGGAAGCGCCGCAGGCGTTTGCAGATGCGGTTTTATCCGTGGTCTGAAGAAGCCGGCTCCAGCGCCCGGGCGACGTCCAATCTAAGCGTGTCGGTAATCGAAACGAAACGACCGAGCAGGTCTAGCCCGGATTTCTCACCGCCCCCATAGAAAAAGGCTGCATACTCTGGCATAAAGGTTGTGCGAACAATCAGTTATGCGCGCGAGGAGCAGCAGCCT
>CAMYIN010000017.1 GCA_947258495.1 uncultured Gammaproteobacteria bacterium | reverse complement strand
ATCGACAATGAGGGTTTCGGTTATCGGGCTGTGGCGACCACGGAAAAAAGGTGCCCCGATTAAAATTCCACGAACGGCAACATCGCGCAGCGCGGCATTGCCGGGGCGCTGGACGCCGTCCATCATGAGATGGAAATGCTCTGGCGTCAATACCGGTTTCCGGAGGAAGATTACCAGCAGATACCATAGAATTCGCATGACCCTGCGATTCCACAAAGCCTCAATCGGCACTTTTCTGTGAGCTCCATCGATTCCCAGAAAACTCCAATGACAGCGCCACCCGTGTCCTGGGATGGCAGCGTCATGGAGGGGTTTGCCCGTGCTTTCGATGCGTTGTCCTGTGGGGGTGTAATACGGAAGCGTCCGGAGGACTTCGACGTGGAGGAGGTGCTCGGCTTCGAGTTGACGGGAGAGGGAGAGCACGTCTGGCTGCGGGTGCGGAAACGCGGCCTGACTACGCACGAGCTTGCACGCCGGATAGCGCGTTTCGCTGGGATACCGCTGCGCGATGTCGGTTATTCCGGCCTCAAGGATCGCAACGCGGTGACGACGCAGTGGTTCAGCGTCGGCGTGCCTTCGACGCGCGCGCCCGATTGGGCGTCGATGAATTCCGAACGCGTGCGCGTGCTGGAGACTAAACGGCATTTCCGCAAGCTGCGGCGCGGGGCTCATCGCGGCAACAGATTTCGCATCGTGATTCGCGATCTCCACGGATCGATGGACGCGTATCGGGCGCGCGTTCGGCTGCTTCGGCGGCGGGGGGTGCCGAATTACTTCGGTCCGCAGCGCTTCGGACGAGCCGGTGGTAACCTGTCGGCGGCGGCACGACTGTTCGGCGGTCATATCGAGCGCGATCGCATCAAGAGGGGTCTCTACCTCTCGACGGCGCGCGCCTGGCTCTTCAACCAGGTGGTGTCGGCTCGGGTCGAGAACGGGACCTGGGATTGTCTGCAGACCGGCGAAGTGGCAATGCTGGACGGAACCCGAAGCGTCTTTAAGGTAGCGGAGCTGGACGACGCTCTGCGCAACCGGGCGGCGCAGGGAGACCTGCACCCTACCGGACCGTTGGTGGGGCGCGGCGACGACGCGATCGGAGCTGAAATCGCGGCGTTGGAGACACAAGTCCTGGCTCCGTTTCGCGTGTGGTGCGACGGTTTGGCGGCATTCGGGTTGCGTCAGGAACGCCGGGCGCTGCGCCTGACGGTCCCGGATCTGACGGCGGCGCCGCTCGCCGCGGACGCGCTCTCAGTGGCGTTCACGCTGCGGCGTGGACAGTTCGCCACGGCGATACTACGAGAATGTGGCAGCTTTGAGGGCTACTCGTGAACCGCAAGTGTATGTTCCAAGACATTTTTTTCCACAAACGCAGTGGATTGTCACCAAATTGTCATAACGTTAGGGTGAAATACAACGGCGGTTACGCCTCTCATTGGTGAGGAGTCTATGCATACGAGGATCATGATCGTGGAGGACGACACCGCCATCCGGGAGATGGTAGCGTCGGCGCTCCGGTGTGCGGATTTCGACGTCGTCGAATGCCGGGATTCCGCCGCCGCCCTGCACGCCGTGGGCGATCGCCTGCCGGATCTGATACTGCTCGACTGGATGCTGCCTGGACAAAGCGGCATCGAGTTCGCGCGGCAGTTGAAGCGCGACGATGCCACCGCGGAAATCCCCATCATCATGCTCACCGCCAAGGGCGAGGAGCACGACAAGATCCGCGGCTTCGATGCGGGCGTCGACGATTACGTCAGCAAACCGTTTTCCACCCGGGAGCTCATAGCCCGAATCAAGGCCGTGACGCGGCGCGTCAGCGTGCACGGCGGCCGGCAGCCCGTGACGATAGATGGGTTGACGTTGGATCCCTCCAGTCATCGCGTCAGCGCGGGTGGAGAGCAGGTCAAACTCGGCCCGACCGAATTTCGCCTGCTGAATTTCCTGATGACGCATCCGGAACGGGTGTTCGCGCGCGCCCAGCTGCTCGATCGGGTCTGGGGTCGCAACGTCTATCTCGAAGAACGCACCGTGGACGTGCATATCCGGCGTTTGCGCAAGGCGCTGACTCCCTACGGCTACGAGTGCTACATCCAGACGGTGCACGGATCGGGCTATCGTTTTTCTCCGGATAGTTCAGCGTGAACGAACTGTGGAAACTGGAGTTCTGGCGTCTCCTGATTCTGGTCGTAGTCGCCGTTTTGATTGGTGCCGGGACAGAGAATTACACTTTAGCCGCGCTGTTCGTGATCGCCTTCTATCTGGGATTGCATTTGCGCGAGCTTGCGAAACTCAGTGCGTGGCTCGCCGAGTACCGCTCTGCGCCGATTCCCGAGAGCACCGGGGCCTGGGGTCGAGTATTCGACCGCCTGCGCGGCGTGCAAAGACATCACCAGACAGACCTGGAAGACCTGCGCCGCTCCCTGGGACGCTATCGCCAGATCAGCAAGGCCTTGCCCGACGGCGCGGTAACGCTTGGTTCACACGATGAGATCGAACTGCTGAATGACGCGGCGACCGCGTTGTTGGGCCTCAAAGAACCGCAAGACGTGGCGAGCCCCATCACCAATCTGGTTCGCGATCCCAAATTCGTAACATATATGCGTGACGGGAAATTCGAGGAGGCTCTCGAGATCCCGTCTCCGATCGATCCAAGGCTGCAGCTCCTGCTGCGTGTGGTACCGTACGGCGACGTCGGCAGAAAATTGCTGTTGATCCGCGACGTCACCCGGCTCCATCGACTGGAGGAAATGCGGCGCGATTTCATCGCCAACGTGTCCCACGAAATGAAGTCGCCTTTGACGGTCGTAAAGGGGTACGTCGAATCGCTGCTGGATGATGGCCGCGTATCCGGTCCGGGGCAGCGGGAGAGATTGCAGCAGATCGAACAGCAGACCGAGCGCATGTGCCGCATCGTCAACGATTTGCTGACTCTGTCCAACCTGGAAACCGGCCCGCCGGATGTTTCCGTACCGGTTGATATACCGGCTCTCATTCGTTCCGTCGAGAAGGAGGCGGAAGAACTGAGCCAGGGGCGCCACGAAATCAGCACCGATATCGATGAAACGCTTTTCGTGCTCGGTAACTTCAATCAGCTCTACAGCGCGTTTTCCAATCTGGTCTTCAACGCCGTCCACTACACCCCCACGCAAGGAAAGATAGTACTCCGCTGGATCGCCGAGGACGGAGGCGGCGCGCGTTTCGCGGTGACGGATACCGGGGTTGGTATTCAAGCGGAACACCTGCCGCGATTGACGGAGCGCTTCTATCGAGTGGATACGGCGCGCTCGCGCGAGCTCGGTGGCACCGGACTCGGCCTGGCGATCGTAAAACACGTGCTCCTCAGGCATGGCGCGCACTTGATCATCGGCACCCAACCGGGAGAGGGCTCGACGTTTAACTGCAGGTTCCCGGCGGATCGCGTCATTGACCGGGAGGCCATGAAGTCGTCGGCGTGAATGCAGGCGCGTGTCTGCGGCAGCGGTTGCCGCGCTGGCCACCGCTCTCAGCAGCGCCTCTTATTGTGCCGGACGCTTATCCGAATCTGCCCGTTAAATAGTCTTCCGTGAGTTTGTGCCGGGGGTTGGTGAAGATGGTGGATGTGTCTCCGACCTCGATCAAAACACCCAGATGAAAATAGGCGGTGCGCTGCGAAACCCGAGCCGCCTGTTGCATGGAGTGGGTGACGATGACGATGGAGTAGTTCCGCCGCAGCTCGTCGATGAGTTCTTCTATGCGCGCGGTGGCGATCGGATCCAGGGCCGAGCAGGGCTCGTCCATGAGAATGATGTCTGGACTCACGGCAATGGAACGGGCTATGCACAGCCTCTGCTGCTGGCCACCGGATAATCCGGTTCCGGGCTGGTTCAGGCGGTCTTTCACTTCGTCCCAGAGGCCGGCCCGGTTCAGGCTGCCCTCCACGATTTCGTCGAGTTCCGTCTGGTTGCGCGCGAGACCGTGGATCTTGGGACCGTAGGCGACATTCTCGTACACCGATTTCGGAAACGGATTGGGCTTCTGAAATACCATCCCCACGCGGGCGCGGAGGGTCACCACGTCGGTCTTCCTGTCGTAGATATCGTGACCTTCGAGCTCGATCGTTCCGGTCATGCGGGCCGACTCGATGGTGTCGTTCATGCGATTGAGACAGCGCAGGAAGGTGGACTTGCCGCAGCCCGAGGGACCGATCATCGCCAGGACTTCGTTGTAGGCGATGTCTATGCTGACATCGTTGATAGCCTGTTTTTCGCCGTAATAAACGTTTACGTTTCGCGCCGTCATGACCGGTTTATCGACGGTCACGCGGCCGACGGTCTTGGACTCGGGCTCCTCGCGCTCGGCTGGGGGTAGGGGCGCAACATCGGTGGTTTCGGCCGGGTTCTGCACGGTTAACGCTTGCGGTTGATCGAGCATAAGATATTACCCCACCCGGTTGAAGCGCTACCAGCGGCGCTCGAATCGTCGTCGCAGCCACACGGCGGCGCCGTTCATGACGACGAGAAACGCGAGCAGCACCAGCGTCGCCGCCGAGGTGCGCTCGACGAACGCCCGTTCCGGGGTGTCCGCCCACAGATAGATCTGCACCGGCAATACCGTTGCGGGGTCCAGGGGACCTTCCGGGATGTCGACGATGAACGCGACCATGCCGATCATGAGCAGCGGCGCCGACTCGCCCAGGGCCCGCGCCATGCCGATGATCGTCCCGGTCAACATCCCGGGCATGGCCAGGGGTAATACGTGGTGCGCCACCGTCTGCATCTGTGAGGCCCCCATGCCCAAGGCGCCCTCGCGGATCGAAGGGGGTACCGATTGCAGCGATGCGCGGCTGGCGATGATTACCGTGGGCAGCGTCATCAAGCTGAGCACCAGTCCGCCGACCAGCGGTGCCGATCGCGGCAGGGTCATGAAATTGATGAATACGGACAGGCCCAGGAGTCCAAAAACGATGGAGGGCACCGCCGCCAGGTTGTTGATATTGACCTCGATGAGGTCGGTCCAGCGGTTGCTGGGCGCGAATTCCTCGAGATACACGGCGGCGGCGACACCGATGGGGAACGACAACACCAACGTGA
>CAMYIN010000016.1 GCA_947258495.1 uncultured Gammaproteobacteria bacterium | reverse complement strand
ACAACACTTTCGACAAGCAAGGTAAACGTGACTGCCAGCTAGCCCGCATTTCTCACCAGGATCCCGGATGCTGGCGCAGGACTCGTGCGGCTGCGGGCAGTGCCCGGAACGAGACCCCTACCCTACTCCATCGTTCCGGGGTGCCGGCCGCGCCGATAAAAAGCCGCATCGACGACGACGCACTCATCGAACGGCTGTTGACCTTGGCGTGGTGGGATTGGCCGCATGGTAAACTGCGCGCCGGGTTACCCGATTTCCGACGGCTTACGGCGGCGGAACTTGTCGACAAATACAGGGCTTAGGTTTGTGACGCCCTGGTGACAGAGGCTTTACCTACCGGGGTACGGTTCACCCCGTTCCGCGCGGCGAGATGGTAATGGATCCGCACCCACGGGCAGGCCGTGCACGGGGCGCTTGCTGCTGACTCACGCTGCGGCGAGCGTGCCGCTGACGGCGTGCAGCTCCCTTACGCAACGAGCGCCGAAATGGTCGCGGCGACGGCGATTATCATCGCGTATCCCCAACCCACGTTCGTCCAAGTGACGTTGGGCGGTTGGCGCAATTCGTCTCGTGCGGTGTGCAGATTCATCCGGTGATACCCCTGAATAAGATACAATGTATATACATTAATAATACACCAATAACACAATAACGACACATTAGCAAGTTTTCGTCTTGACGCATGTTATACTTTCGTACCGTAGTTGCTTCGCGATGTAGCCCCCATGTCCAAGAACAAGCTTCTCAACATCCGCATCGATCCGGAGTTGAAAAAAAAAGCGAAGAAAATCGCATCTGCAGACGGCCGCTCACTGTCGAACTGGGTCACTCGTCTGATCGTCCGCGAAGTTGAAAAGGCTGAGAAACACCGCGCATCCGAGACAAAACGCTAAGTCAGTCGTGCGCTGCACCCAAGCCGCCGGGGCTGTTCGAACCTATTAGAGGCCGGTTCTAAAACTGCCGGATTTCGGGGTATAGAGATTGATTCGGAACGGAATGAGTTCGCACGGCGGCATGCTCGTGTGATCGACGCCGTTGTTTGCTGTGATTGTTACACGGGCGTAACACGCGGATTGGCAACGTGTCGATCGCTGGCATACGTCCTGATGGTGGGGGCCGTTCGTCCTGGTTTAGCCAGTCTGCCTAGTCGAGGCGTTGATATTCCTGCTGCACGACCTCGGCGCCGTAGGTGCGTTCCAGACGCCGCACCGTGAAATGGCCGTGGGCGACGTGTTGAAAGTGATCGAGAAAGATGACGTTGATCATCGCCGCGCCCCCGGCGCCGATCAACGGGATGACCTGTGCGGCCGCCTTGTTGCTCAACGCCGCGCCGAAACGCGATGCGACCGTCTCCACCAGGCTCAGCAGTGCGGGAGAATCGCCGCCCAATCCGGAACCGGCCAGGTGCCGCGCCGCGGACGCAACCGGCACCGCCAGCGCCAGACGCATGCCGTAATATCCGGTATCCGCCGCGTCATCCGCTTCCGTTCTGCCGCCCAAGGCGAACACCTCGACGCAAGCCAGGCGCGTATCCACCGATGTGAGATCCTCCCCTTCGCTATGCGCTATTTCGCCGATGGTACGCAACATAATCACCGTCGACACCGGCATCTCGATCAACATCGCCGGCAATCCGAAAAAGCCCCCGAAGGCTCCGGTGCAGGCACCCATCAGTTTGTGCATACCGTTATACGGTTCGGTTTGGGGTACCGGATTGATTGACGTCATTGCGGCCTCCAGCGCCTTCTTGATAGCCTTGTCGGCGGTGGCGTTCAACGCGTCGGACCAGCGGCGCGGCAACAGCTTCAAAGCAATTTCAATCGGTGTACCGACAACGCTGGTCAGCCGGGCGGCAAGGCTGGGATGCTCCAATTGTTGGTGTGCGCGCCGCAACGCCCGCACGTCATCGGGAGCGATGATAGGGTGCACATTATTAGCCGGGCGAGTGGAGCTGGATTCTGACGTCGTCATGAGGTTCAATTAGATATGAAGATTGCGGAAGGAATCAAGGTTTCCAGCTTCATTCCCGGGAGGTTGCGCCTCAAAGTCAATGAGCTTCATGACAATCCGGAGTTGGCAGAACAGGTTGAGCGCAAGCTGTCCGGCGTCGCGGGAGTCAAGGGCGTCCAGGCCAATCCGGTCTCCGCGTCGCTGTTGGTGAAATACGACAGGAAGACCATCGCTGAAGCACACGCAGTAGAAGCCCTGTCGAAGGCGCTGAAGGCGCTGTTTCCGCAGCTCGATGTCGACGCGGTGATCAGCCGTTTCATCGACACGTAAGATATCGCAGACGAGAGGAATCACATGGTTGTAAAGACTGGAGAAATCATCACCGGAGTGGCGGTTGGCATCGGGCTCATCGCGATCACTCCGCTGGTGTTGCCCGTAGCGGCGGCTCTCGCCGGTCCCATGGGTCGGGCGGCAGCGAAGACCGGCAGCCTCTTATACGAAAAGTCCCGTGAAACCTTCGCCGAACTGGGCGAGGTGGTGGACGATTTTGTCGCCGAAGCCAAGGACGCATGGGAACAGCAGGGTACACAGGGAGACGCCGACGCCGGGGCGGACTTGACCGACGACGGCGACGGCGGCACCGCAGAGCTTAGCCATTGACGGCTCCTGTCGCATTGATTGAGCACGCCCTCACCGGGCGCACGCGCATGCGCGTTAAAGCCATGCGCGGGAACCCGGACTATTTTGCCACCCTTGAAGATAATCTTGCGCGCTGCGCCGAGGTGCGGCGGGTTCGCTGCGATCCGCGGACAGCCGGGGTCCTGCTGCACCATCTACCGGACAGCCTGTCCACAATCGCGACCACCGCCAGCGAAAATGACTGGTTCGACCTCCGCGGTTCCGCCACCGCGCATTCGTTTGCGCTCGCGCCTCGCATCACGCCCCCCAGTCCCAGGCTCTTGCTCGCCGGCTTGTTTGGCGGCCTGGCGGCGATCCAGACTCTGCGCGGCGACGTCATGGCGCCCGCCACCAGCATGTTTTGGTACGCGGCAACCCTGCTTCCCGCCATCGACGGGGATTATCCCGCATCGGACGGCGCCGCGGACGGCCGCTGAGCGAGGAATTTAGTCGCCTCGTTCACCACCAGCGGCAGCACCGCGCCGCCGATGGTCACCGCCAACTCGCTTCCCGCTAACGGTACCGTACCCAGCACGCGGCGCAATCCTGGAACCAGCAAGGTCAAGGCCTGTGCCGCCAGCGACGTCCCGATAGCCACGTCCAACACGCGGTTTCGCGCCGAAAGGCCATCGCGCGTAAACATCGTCGCCCGGTCGGAACGGCAGTGGTAGGCGTGCAGCAGCTGCGCCATGGTCAGGGTGGTAAAGGCGCAGGTGCCGGCACTCGCCGCCGTTCCGCCCTTCCACAGGGTGTAGGTGTAACTGCCCAAGGTGCCCGCGGTGATCGCCACGGATTCCGCGGCGATCCGCTTCAGTTCCCTGGCGCCAATGATCGCGTCTCTGGGTTCGCGCGGCGGCCGCCGCAATACATCGGGCTCCGGCCTTTCGAATGACAACGCCAATCCCGGGAACACGTCGGTGGCGAGATTGATCCACAGCAGCTGCATGGGATTCAGTGGACGCCCCAAACCGGTCGCGAGCGCGGCCAGCATGAACAGCACCTCGCTGAAATTCGTTGCCAGCAGGAAATGCAGCGACTTGCGGATATTGGCGTACAACATCCTGCCTTCCTTGACCGCAGTGTTCATGATGGACAGATCGTTATCCTCCAGCACCACGTCCGATACCGAGCGAGCCACGCCGCTGCCGCCGTCACCCATCGCGATGCCGACATCGGCCGCCTTCAGCGCCGGACCGTCGTTGATGCCGTCCCCGGTCATCGCGACCACCCTTCCGGCCGCCTGCAGATTCTTGACGATTTTCAATTTCTCCGCGGGCGTCACACGAGCGAAGACGTGGGCCCGGTCGATTCGATGCGCCATGGGCCCATGGGACGGCTCGTGCAGTTCGCTCGCCTTGATCACGTTGAGAGTGCCGCCCCGGCTCAATCTCAGTTGCGTTCCGATCGCGTGCGCCGTAGTCGCTTGATCGCCGGTGATCATCTTGGTGGCGATGCCGGCGTCATGAAACGATGCAATGAGTTGACGGATGCCGTCCCTCACCGGGTCCGCCATACCCGCCAAACCGAGCCATATATAGTGCTCTTTGGGCGGATGCATGACGTCGTTGTCGACGTAGCGATAGGCAATGCCCAGCACGCGCAGCGCGTCCTCCGCCATTCTTGCGTTGGCGGCAATCACCGATGCCCGAAACGCGTCGCCGATCTCGTAAACGTCTTTTCCCACGCGATAATGGCTGGACATCGCCAGCACGTCTTTCGGTCTGCCTTTGAGCGCGACGAGCATTTTCGGTCCTTCGTTGCCGTGCACGGTGATCATGTACGGGCGCCCCTCGGCCCGGTACTGGGTGTGCAGCAGGGTGTACCGCGCCCGCAGTGCGGTGATGTCGAGCTGCGCACGGTGGGCGGCGTCCAACAATGCCGTTTCCGTGGCTGAACCGCGATAAATGGGTTCTTCCGCCGTCCCTGCGACATCCGCCTCGTTGCACAGCGCCGCCACCGTCAATAACCGAATGAACAGCGGATCGTCGCCGATCGCCAGCGCGTCATCGCTATCGGCTTCGAAGAAGCCTTCGGAGTGAACCGCGATTTCCCGTCCAGCCCCGTACAACCTGACCACGCGCATCTCGTTCAACGTCAGCGTCCCCGTTTTGTCGAAACACATGACGCTCACCGAACCCAGCGTCTCAACTGCATCCAGGCGCCGAATCAATACCTTGCGCCGCCGCATGTCCCGAATTCCGAGAGCCAGAGAACTGGTGGCCACGGCGGGAAGGCCCTCCGGAACCGCGGCGACGCCCAGCGATATCGCGGTCTTCAGCATCTGTGACACGCCGTACCCGCGGGCGGCGCCGGCAAAGAAGGCCACGACGCACAGCGCCGCCGAACCCAGCGCCAGACGGGTCCCCAGGGTGTCGAGTTGGCGTTGCATCGGCGTGGCCGGAGGCCGCGCCGCACCCACCATCGCCTGGATGCGGCCCGTTTCAGTCGCCGGACCGGTCGCAACCGCGAGGC
>CAMYIN010000015.1 GCA_947258495.1 uncultured Gammaproteobacteria bacterium | reverse complement strand
AGATCGAGGACCGGCTCCCGACGAACATCAGCAACTGACCTTGCCGGTTGAAGATCTGGAAATTCCCGAAGCGCGCGTCGCTGACATAGATATTGCCGTCGGCATCGATGCCCACCCCCTTGGCGCGGGCGAACTGCCCCATCTGCCGGCCGACGGATCCAAAGGTGCGCACGAAGGTCCCGTCGGTGCGAAAAACTTGTACGCGAAAGTTGGCCGAATCGTTGACGACGAGATAACCGTCGGCATCCACCTCGGCATCCAGCGGCACGTTGAACTCGCCGGGACCGGTGCCGCGTTTGCCGATATCGTACAGATGCTCGCCGGTTACGGCATCGAACACGCGGATGCGATGGTTGAGGCTGCGCGAACCGCCGGTGTCCACTGCGAAGATCTTTTCCCCCTGCGGGTCCACCGCCACATGCGAGAGCCGGTCGAACCACTCCAGACCCCCGATCGCCCTGAGAAAACGGCCGTCTCTGTCGTAGACATTGACGCGCTTCGCCGTGATGTCCGCCACATACAGTCTGCACTGCCGATCTGTCGCCAATCCCAGCGGTTTATAGAGCGCGCCGGGCTCGGTGTTACCGATGGGAAAATACTTTCTCCCGGGCGCGTCGTAGACCTGGACCGTGCGCGCAATGGAATCGCTGACAAAGATCCGTCCCTCGCAGACGTCGACGTCGAAGGGCTTGGACAGGCCCACACCCCGTTCCGCTTCACCGGTCAGCAGCCGCCGCCAACGCGTCTTCGATGCGTCTTGGAACAAATCGGTGCTGTCGGTGATGATGCGCTCGAAATAGAAGCGGGGTTCGTCCGGCGGCGGTGGGAACACCAGGGTTTCCAGGGGCTCAGGGGGCGTTGTCGTGGCGCAGCCGCCGACGGCAATGATCAGAAACCAAACAGATATTTGCCGGAAACCTATGCGAATCTTCACAAAAATCCTTTCACGGAATCGGTCGATCAAATTGGACAATATCCTGGACGCACTATTAATCTATACGGAATTTCGATACACGTCGACTGCCGCAAGTTGAAAAAGCTTAGTTGTAGAATCCTGCACCCGCAACCGCTGTCCGAGGATGTCAACGGGCGACGGCGGCGCGGCTCTATCCCCGCTAGCGCTTCGCGCGCTTCGAGGAAGTCGTATTTTTACAGGAATCCGGCGCTGCCTCCGGCGGCGCCGGCTCTGGTCGCGCTGTTGATTGCGGCTGCGGTACTTGTCACAGCGTGTCAGACCCGGCCGGCAGAGCCGGAGCCGGCCCCTCCCGCTAGCGACAAACCCCACATCCCCACACCGCTCTCTCCCGCGCCCGCTGAGCCAAAATCCCGCAAAGCGGAGGAATGGTGGCGGGACCGGGGACCGACAGGGGTGCGTGGCGAAGGCGCTGTAACGGAGCAGGACGCCCTGTACGACGCGACCAACCCCGGTTATGCAACCCTGCAAAAGGCAAATCAGGCGCTGCGAGGTTTCCCCGTGACGCGGCTCGGTGAACTGGACTGGGTCGCCGCCCTCGATCGCGATCTGATCCAGCCCCGGGCGTCTCTCTCGGGAGACGAAGAAATGACGCTGCTGGACAGCGACATCGTGATGAAAGACACGAAGCTGATGCCGTACGTGCGGTTTCCGCACAGACCCCATACGGAGTGGCTCACGTGCGACAATTGCCACGATCAAATCTTTGTTCCCGAATCCGGGGCCAACGCCGTATCCATGGCTGAGATCCTGAATGGCAAATACTGTGGCGTCTGCCATAATACGGTAGCGTTCACGACGATTTCGTGCGAGCGTTGCCACAACATTCCCAGAGACTGAGAGATGCGCAGTACGACAACCGTGTTTGGCCGGGGCTGGGGCCGGATCATCTCTATCGGCCTGCTCATTTGCACCGCTGCACTGCCCGCAGGCGCGCAAGCCAATCCCGAGGAACAGACGCAGCTGGGTGAGGAAGCGTACAACCAGGGCGATTTGGTCTCCGCGATTTCATGGTATCGAAAAGCGGCGGAACAAGGCCACGTCGGCGCGCAAGTGCGATTGGCGCGCATCCTGGATTATTCAGAAGAGAACGCGGAGGCAGTGATGTGGTATCAACGTGCGGCCGATCAGGGCGATCCGGAAGCGCAATTCGAGCTCGCCGGACAATATGCATCTGGGGATGCCGTGGAGAGAAATCTGGACAAAGCGCTTGAGCTTTTCCAACAGGCCGCAGACCGCGACTACGTTCCCGCCATTCGCGTGCTGGCGATGGCCTATGAATCCGGAGGACTGGAACTGGAGGGCGACCCCGGGCGGACGATCGAGTGGCTGGAGCGCGGCGTCGAATTGAAAGACGACTGGTCGATCAACCGCCTGGCCGAGGCCTACAGGAAAGGACAACTCGGACTCGAGCGCGATCCCGCTAGAGCCGCGTCCGTGGAACGTCTGGGTACCCAACCCTCCCGGGTCGAGTTGCATCTCAATTACGACGGCCTGTGATCCGTGTTGGCGGTTTCAGGATAGAGCGATGGGGAGAACCAGGTATGAAAATCCAATTGATATCAATGAATTCGAAGACAGACCGTCATTCTAATCCCGTTCTGGGTTGGGTCGCAGGGGCCTGCATGATGAGCGGATCGTTCACGTCTGCGGCGTACGCGGCGGACATAGTCAATGGCGGGCAACTCTACCAGACATACTGTCAGAGCTGCCACGGCGCGCAGGGCAAACCGTTCATGCCGGGAGCGCCGGATTTCACCCGGGGCGACGGACTCATGCAGGCGGACACGGCCTTACTGGTGACTATCCGTGAAGGCAAAAACGCCATGCCCAGTTTCCGCGGAATCCTGAAAGACAACCAGATCCTCGACCTGATCGGCCATTTGCGGACCTTCTATTGATCGGACCCCTGGCGTGCAACGGGCCGCGGTTTCTCGACTTCGGCACCGCGGCGGACAGACCGGTTAGGCCGGATACCGCGCCCGGGCGGCGGAAAGCGGAACCGGCACTTCATTCGACTCGAGAAAGCCGATGCGCGACAAACCACACCGGAGTCACCGACCCCGACCCCCGACTTTCGGGGGTCAACCCGCATATTGCACCAACGATCCCGAATGCCGGCGCAGGCATCGGGCGACTGGGCGCCGCGCAGGAGCAAAACGCATAGCCGCTGTAGCTACGGATTGCGTGAAGCGCAAGTCCAGGCGTTCGAGATCCGGCCAGCGTCGGGATAGGCATTCGCCTCGTTACCAGGTGTCACATCGACCGTTTACACATTTTCTTCGCGCCAACAAGATGTTGGCCGTTCTTTACGCCGCCTTGGTGGAATATGCAGGTTAAATACAGTCCGCGTCTCCGGAGGACATGCGCGCGGCGTATTGCAGTATCAACACCGCCGCGGTGACGATGAGTATGGCGAACGTGGTCGCCAGCATGTGTTCCCATTCCATTTCCTTGACATCTATAGTCAACACTCGCGTAAGCGCCGTGATGGCGATATAGAGAAGAAAACGCACCGGCACCCGCTTGGTATGGAAATACACACCCACCATTGCACCGAGTTCAAGGTAGATGAACAACAGCAGTATGTCCTGCAGCGAGGCGCGCCCGGCGTAGATCATGTCGAGATAGGTATGGGCCGCCGACCATACGATGGTGCCGCCGATGATGAACAGACCGAGGATATGGAAGACCTCGACTACGGTGGTACCCAGTTTGTCTATCCGTACCTGCCAATCGGAGGCGCTGCCCGCGGCCGTTACCGGTTTTTCTCGTGTCGGTTCGCTCATGTTCTGTATCCCATGAATTGTTTTCTCGCCTAACGGTCCTCTGCTTCGAGCCGCGCATCGCCCAAGCGGGGCTGAGCGTTACCGCGCGGTGCCAGGTCCGTGAGTGTATGTAGGTTTGTGCGCGGATCAAAATCCACCAAGCCCCTCTTTCTTCCGAGTGTTCCAGTCGGGTTTTTCGCGCGGCGCACACAGCCGCGAGGCGCCGGTGGCGCGCGGAATGGACCGGCTGCGGGACGCGGGCGCGTTGGACTCGATCCGGCTTGCGTTGCTGGCCGCGCCTCATATAATGCATTCGAATTGATTGCAGAATTTATATTCTCTTTCGTAATATGAATTTGCAGCAGTTGCAGTACATCTGCGCGGTCGCTGCCAACGACCTCAACGTTTCGCTCGCGGCCGAACGCTTGCACACCTCGCAACCGGGCGTGAGCAAGCAGATTCGCCAACTGGAACACGAATTGGGGATCGAGATCTTCGAACGCGCGGGGAAAAGGCTGACGGGAATTACACCGGTCGGCCACTCGGTGCTGGAGAACGCGGCGAAGGTGCTGGAAAGCGTGAAAGGAATCCGGGAGATGGCCGCCGAATACAGCCACCCCGCGACCGGCAACCTGTCCATCGCCACGACCCACACGCAGGCTCGCTACATTCTGCCCGCCATCGTAGAACGATTCATCAGCCACTATCCCGCGGTGAATCTACACATTCACGAGGGTTCGCCCGATGAGATCGCTCGGCTCGCGGAGAAGGGCACCGTGGATTTCGCGATCGCCACCGAGGCGCTACACATGTTCGAGGGCCTGGCGGTGCTGCCCTGCTATAGATGGAACCGCGCCGTGGTCACCCCTAAAAATCATCCCTTGGCCAACAAGCGGGGAACGATCAGCCTCGCCGACGTCAGCGAGTACCCCGTGTTGACGTACGTGTTCGGATTCACCGGGCGCTCCAAGCTCGATAAGGCGTTCAAACGCGAGGGGTTGAAACCCCGCATCGCGTTGACGGCCACCGACACCGACGTCCTCAAAACCTATATCCGTGCGGGACTCGGCGTCGGCATTCTCGCGCGCATGGCGTACGACGCGCGGCTCGACAAAGACCTGGCCTGTATCGACGCCTCGCACCTTTTCGAACCCAGCGTTACAAGCGTCGCTTTCCGCCGCGGAAGCGCCTTCCGCGGGTTTCACTACGATTTTATACGGCTTTTCGCCCCGCATCTGTCGCGAAACATTATCGACGAGGTGTCGAAAAGCACCAGCAGCAAAACTCATGAAAAACTCGTGAAACAGATCATGTTGATCATGGACGATTGATCCTAGCAACCCGGGCCCGGGTTTGTTATACATAGCCGCAAATCACCAAAGGTGTCCAGATATGTCGGAATCCATCAAGTACGTATTGTCCGAAAACGATATACCTTCATTTTGGTACAACATCGTCGCAGATCTGCCGCAGCCGCCGGCCCCGGTATTGCATCCCGGGACCGGAAACCCGATCACCCCGGACGACCTCGCGCCGCTGTTTCCGATGGCGGTCATTCAACAAGAGGTCAGTCAGGAACGCGAAATCGAGATTCCCGAACCGGTTCGCGAGGTGTTGCGGCAGTGGCGTCCCTCGCCGCTATACCGCGCGCGTCGGCTGGAACAAGCACTGGATACGCCCGCCCGTATCTATTACAAGTACGAAGGCGTGAGCCCCGCCGGAAGCCACAAAACGAACACCGCGGTCGCGCAGGCATTTTACAACAAAGAAGAAGGTGTGAAGCGTATTACTACCGAAACCGGGGCCGGTCAGTGGGGCTCCGCGCTGGCGCTCGCCGGTGCCTTTTTCGATCTTGAGATCGAGGTCTACATGGTTCGAGTATCCTTCGATCAGAAACCCTATCGCCGGGCGTTCATGGAAACCTTCGGCGCCAAATGCATCCCCAGTCCGAGTGAACACACCCAGTCGGGACGCGCCATCCTCGAGAAAGACCCGAAGAGCACGGGTAGTCTCGGGATCGCCATCAGCGAGGCGGTGGAGATGGCTGCGCAGCGCGACGACACTAAGTATGCCCTGGGAAGCGTACTCAACCACGTACTGTTACACCAGACCGTCATTGGGCAGGAGGCGCTGATACAGTTCCAGATGGCGGACGACTATCCGGATACCGTGATCGGCTGCACCGGGGGCGGGAGCAATTTCGCAGGTATCGCGTTTCCCTTCATCGGCAGGAAACTGCGCGGCGAGCAAGACGTCGACGTCGTCGCCGTCGAGCCGGCAAACTGCCCCACGCTCACCAAAGGAAAATACGCTTACGATTTTGGAGATACCGCACATCTAACGCCGCTGGTGAAAATGCACACCCTCGGTTCAACCTTCGTGCCGCCCGGGTTCCACGCCGGCGGTTTGCGTTATCACGGCATGGCGCCCCTGGTGAGCCAACTCTCGGACCTCGGGATCATTAAGCCACGGGCCTACGGGCAGAAATCATGCTTCGACGCGGGGATCGTCTTCGCCAAGGCGGAGGGCATCGTTCCAGCCCCGGAGGCCAACCATGCCGTACGTGCCGTCATCGATGAGGCCCTAGAATGCAAGAATGCCGGTACCGGCAAGGCGATACTTTTCAATCTCTGCGGACACGGTCATTTCGACATGCAAGCCTATTCCGATTACTTCGCCGGCAAGCTGTATGACCAGGATTACGACGAATCCGAGGTCGCGATGGCGTTGGCCGGCCTTCCGTCGGTGGCCGCGGGTTAGCCGGCGCGGACGAGGTCTTAAGCCTGGGTCTGAACGCTCCTCGCAATCGGCATAGCGTCCTCGGCGGTGAAGAGATCGGTGGCGGTCATCACCCGGTTCCGCCCTTCTGCTTTGGCAAAGCGGAGGGCGTGATCCGCTCCATCGAAGAGTTTTTCGAAGTCCTCAATTTCGGGCGTCAATTCCGCCACACCCAGGCTCACCGTGACCGCGATCTCTCCGGCCGTGGTTTTGATGGGCGACGCGGAAATCGTGGTTCGCAGTCGCTCGGCGACGTTGCGCGCAACCTGCATCGGCGCACCGGGAAGAAGCAGGACGAACTCATCACCGGCGTAACGGGCCAACAGGTCGTCTCCGATAATCGCTGCCTGCAGGCGTTTGACCACGGCGAGAAGGACTTGATCTCCGACGGTATGACCGTAGGAATCATTGAAGTTTTTGAATTGATCGATGTCAACGACGATTACGGATAGGGCCGCCCCTTTTCGTCGGGCAACTTCCATAAGCCGCTTGGCGGTTTCGAACAGGCTGCGACGATTGTGTATTCCCGTGAGCACATCACGATCGACTTCGTCGCGAAGCGCCACGACCGGCTGCATGTATCGCCTCGCCAGGAAAAACGCCACCAGGGTTATTCCGGCGCTGACGACGATCGCGCCGATCATCTTGTTTCGTTCCCCGCGTTGAATGGGGCCGATGAAATCCGACTCGGCCGCATACACCCCGATAACCCATGGCCACGGACTTTGCTTCGGAAACGGTTTGAAGATGGTGTGGAACTGCCGGCCGTCGACGGCAAACGAATGCTGCATCTTGTCCTGCGCCCTCAGCCACGCAAAATTCAACAACTCGCTCGGATCCTCAAACACCGACAGCGCCGCTCGCTCAATCGGATCCACGATGTCCTCCAGGGTCAAAGCGTTCGACTGCATGTCGTCGCCGCCGCGGCCGATACGATCAAAATGGGAGTGGGCGATGTAATCACCTTGACGATTAATGATCAGGGATGAACCCGCGTCTCCCACGTTCTGACGCGTCAGAAATTCCGAGAGCAAGCCGATCCGGATATCCACGCCTATCACTCCCGAGACGGAACCCCGATTGTCGTAGACCGGAGTCGCACTCGTGATCCCGGGCTGCTGAGAAGAAAAGAATACGTACGGATCGGTCCATACCAACTCCTTCGTCGCCAGGGCATTCTTGTACCAGGGCCTCAAGCGGGGATCGTAGGCATCCTCGGCGTCTTCCACGTACGCCACGACACGCCGCGACGCATCCAACCGTTTATTGTGAACGCGCCGAACGCGGTCCTGGATTTCGATGGTCTTGACCCGATATCCCGCAGAGTCTCCGCCGTCGTCGCGTTGCACCATGAGGTACTGTCCCTGCAGATCGGCGAAATAGACCGCATCGATCTGCGGAACCACGCCCAGTTGCCCGAAGAAATACCGCTCCAAATCGTCTTTACGCGTCCAATCCAACAATCCGGACTGAAACAGTCGTTTCGACAGCGCCGTCACGTTTTGCGCCGGCAACAGGAATCCCTGCGCGTTCTCCTGGATCTCGACGATGATTCCGTCCATGATCCGCATCATGTGGGTGCGCAGAGCACGTTGCTCATTGAGACGTTGTGACACGAGGATGCCGGCCACGGTGACCACCTGGAGCAGCACCAGACCGACGGCGATCATGAAGCGTAGCGATCGGCGGCTCGGCAGTTCCCGATGCGGGACCGCCCCGGAATCGAGCCGTATCGCATCGGCAGTAGCGCTATCCGATACGTTTCGGGTCAGCGGACCGGCACCGCGCCGAAATTGCGGTGATTTTTCTAGCGATTCTTCTTGCGTCATCTATACTTGGTAAACGTAGTCCAAATCGGCTGCGTTTTTTAGTGCAATGGCCTGCTCGGCCCCTCGCAGAACCACGTTCTCCGACCAAGCGTTGCGTCTGCGACCCGCACAAAAACCATTGAATTTCTCTCTTGGGGGTGTCCATGTTCAAACGTATTCGTGCGAAGAAGTCTTCGCCGGAGGGAGCCGATACTCAGGAATTCCAGGCAGTGATGGATTCGTTGATGCCGCATATGACCGCCGATGAATGCGCCGAATGGTACGAGCGATGGGAGGCCGGCGCGTCGAACTACGAAGATTCTCCCTTTTTACGCGTAGTAACGTTCACCAACGAGGTCTGTAAAGCTCGGAATCTGGGAAAGACCGCCCGCCGGGCGATCCGGGACAAACTGTGCAAATCGCTCCTTGTCGACCGTAAACACCACGCCGCGTAACGAGATCGCGCTTCCAAGGGGCCGTAGACCGTCGCAAATGGCGGCGTAGCGGCCTACCGGGCCCGGGGCGACCAAACCGGACCCCGCGGCGATCTGTTGCCGCGATCTTCGACGTGACCTGCCGCCGCGTTCGACGCGCTTCGAACTCGTCAGCGTTATTCCGGCGGTAATCCTTGCACGCGTACGACCGTGACCGGGCTGAGTCGCATTGCGTGGCCGAGGAACACCACGAGGAAAATCGTCATGCCGAACATCTCCAGCGTTTCCTCCGCCGATTTCGCGAAATGCTCGACCGCGCCCTTGCTCCAATCGAAATTGTCCAACAGCAGCGCATAACCGTCCTCCAATCCCTCCACATAGTCCATGGCGACCGCGAGCGTCAGGCAACCCAAAGCGAGCACGACGGCGAAGCGATCAAACGGCCGTTTCAATTCCTTCCAGAGAAAACAGAGCATGAACAAGCCCAGGGCCAAGAATACCGGCCCCACGATGACCTGCCAGGCATAACTGGGGTAGGCCTTCACCGCACCGCTGGTGAGCTCGAAGGACTTGGAGGCCGTTCCCAGGCGCTCATGTATCTTGGCTCCGTCATCCATCGAAAGATAGACAAACAGCACCGCCAGAACGATCCATCCTGTGCGCCGCCACGTCGCCGCACCGAGCCGTCGCAACAGCGCAAAATTGAGCAGAGCGATCGACCCGATGACGAAAGTCTGGGTAACGCCGAACCACGACGGCAGACTCCCCTCGCGGGCGGTATTGAATATTCGCCGTATGGCCCGGGACTCGGCGCCGCGCTGGTGATTGACCACGAGATCGAGAACAAAAAACAGGACCTCGAAACCGAGGCAGGCAACAAAAACAATCAGCAGGAGACGGCGATGATGCGGCGCCAGAGTGACGGATCCCGTGTCCGCAATCCCGGAGTCGCTGGGCCGATCGGGTCCTGAATTGGGGGCGTCAGACACGATGAAAGAACAACGGTTCGCAGTCGAAGGTGATCACGGGCCAAGGAAGCTGTCTACAAACGGCGGTTATTATAAAGCAGCATCAACCCGGCGCCCCAGCGCGCTCCGCGGAGTGTCGGTCACCGGCGGGAGCTACGATCCGGAAACAGACCGCACCCAGGACTGGAACTGGGATCCGCTCAGTGCGCCCGACGTGCGACCTACTTCACGACCACGTTCGAGGATCACCAGCGTCGGGATGCTGCACACGTTGAATCGAGACGCCAATTGCGGATGCGCCTCGGTGTCGAGTTTGGCGAGCCGCACCTGCGGCTCCAGGACCTTGGCCGATTCCGCGAAGACCGGGGCGAATAGCCGGCACGGCCCGCACCAGGCGGCCCAAAAGTCGATCACCAGGGGCACGTCGGTATGGTTGACGATGGCGTCGAAATTCCGCGACGTGAGCTCCAGGGGCTCGCCGGTGAAGAGCGGTGAACGACATTTGCCGCATTTCCCCCCCAGCGACAGCTTGTCGCCAGGAACGCGATTGACCGTGAGACAAGCTGGACAGCTGACGTGCAGGTGTTGCATGGGCGGAACCCCGTAAGACGAATCTAATAGCAGGTGGGAGTACGGCAGCACCTTTTCATGGCGCGTGGCGACGACCGAGGCCGACGCGCCGCCGCCCTATCGGACCCAATCGGCGATAAAGACGTTGGTTTCACCGCGAACCTTGCCATTGCGATTCGAGGCGAAGACCAGCTTTGTGCCGTCGTGCGAAAACATGGGAAAACTGTCGAAGCCGGGATATTTGGTGATGCGCTCGATGGCCCGGGTTTCGACATCGAGCAAAAACAGATCGAAATTCCGTCCCTTCGGGTTCTCCATGTTGGACGCGAAAATCACGTGCCGGCCGTCGGGATGCCAGTAAGGCGCGAAATTGGCGGCACCATTGTCGGTGAGTTGTATGGGTCTGTTGTCGCTGAGCTTCATAATGAAGATTTCCAGATTACCCGGCCGAATCAAACCTTGCGCCAACAACGACCGGTAGTCTTTGAGATCCTCACCTTGGGGCCGCGACGCCCGCCACACGATCCATTCGCCGTCCAGGGAGAAGAACGCCCCGCCGTCGTAACCGGCCTCGTGCGTCAGTTGCTTCACGCCGGATCCGTCCACGTTCATGAGGAAGAGTTCGAGATCTCCCGTGCGCACGGAAGTGAACACGATGCGATCGCCTTTGGGTGAATACACGGCTTCCGCGTCGTAGCCCGGGGTGTGGGTCAGTCGTTGCAGGGCGCCGCCTTCGGGATCGGCTCTGAAGATGTCGTAGGATTCGTACAAGGGCCACACGTACCCCCGGGAGTAATCGGGTTTGGGCGGGCACCGAGCAGATGTTAAATGGGTAGAGGCGTAGATGATGAACCGGTTGTCGGGGGCAATGAACGCGCAGGTGGTGACGCCCTCGCCCGAGGACACCATGCGCGCGTTCGACCCGTCCGCATTCATTCGATATATTGCGTCGCAACCGCGGTCGCCGCGCGTAGACTGAAATATTAATTCCTGGCCGTCAGCTGCGAAATAGGCCTCGGCATTCTGTCCACCAAACGTCAGCTGCTTGATGTTCTGCAGATGCTTCTCGTCGAAGTCGATCCCGCTCGACGGCGTGGACGCAGGCTCGGCCCCCCGCGCCGCGTGCAAAGCAACGAATATCGTCAGGGCGACGCCGTACGCGACAATCTTTACGTGATTCATGTGTAACTTCCCATTGGTTGAATTCGACGAACCCAAAGCACCCTCAGCAGTGGGTATGCAGCCCCCCGGGGGGCTCACTAGAAACGAGATCCGGCGCATTATCGCGCCACCAAGGTCGTGGTGACTATGTGTTCCCTGCCCGAGCGAAGAAATACGACCGTCACCCGATCACCGGTATCAAACGTCTTTAAAGCCTGCGAAAATGTCTTTAGATTCGCGATCGGGCGATCGTCCAGGCGAACGATAACGTCACCGGTCTGCAAACCGGCGCTTTGCGCCGGGCTATCGACGGTCACATCCGCCAATCGCACTCCGGGTCCCGTAAAGGCGAAATCGGGCACCGCGCCCAATAATACGCGGCGATGAGACTGAGCGGCGGAATCCGCCGAGTTTCCGACCGCTGCCCTAGTCTGCAGCGCCTCCGGTCGTGAGGCGAGATACTCCAGGGCCTCTTTGACCACCGCCGCCACACCCAGCATGCCTTCAACATCGATCTTTTCGGCGGTGTCGCTGGGTCGGTGGTAGTCGGGATTGGGTCCGGAAAACAACTGCACCGCGGGCACCCCGTGTTCGAGAAAACTCGTCTGGTCGCTCGAGCCGAAATCGTCGGCGACCGGCTTGATCGAGACGCCGGCGACGTAGCCGGCGCCGCGGAAAATGTGCTTCCACTCGCGCGCCGAAGCCGCCCCCAACACCAGCAACGGCTGATCGCCGAGCCGACCGACGGTATCCAGGTTCACCATGCCCATGACCTTTTCCACGGGGTGACTGCCGGCATTGCGCACGTAGTAGCGGGAACCGAGCTTATCGGCCTCCTCGCCCGTGAAGGCGACGAATACAACACTGCGTTCGGGCCGCCACGACCCGCCGAGGGCCCGGGCCAGTTCCAGCATTACGGCGACACCGCTGGCATTGTCGTCGGCGCCGGGATGCACCTTGCCTTCGTTACCGCGGCGCACGTCCGGCCATCCTCGACCGAGGTGGTCGTAGTGGGCGCCGACGACCACGCTCTCGCCCCGATGTTGCGGGCGGGCTCCAGCCAGTATGCCGATCACGTTGCGCGCCGCGACCGAATCGCCGAGGCCTTCTACCCTGGCGCGCCATGTCTGAAAATAACTGCCGTCTTCTCCGCCCGGCTGCAGGCCCGCGCTCCGGAACTGATCGGCGATATAATCGGCGGCTCGGTCCAACTCCGAACTGCCGAGACCGCGTCCGGCCATCTGCGGCGCGGCCAACAGCGAAACGTCCCGCCGCATGCGCGCCGACGAAAACAACGGCGGTTTCTCCGCCAGCGCCCGGCGCGGCGCCAGTTTGGCGGGCGCCCGAGTCCCAGCAACGGCATCCGCGGCGAGCGTTACCGACATGGGGGAGCGAACCACCGGCCACTGGCCCTTTGCCACGTTGGCGGGCTCGGTTCCGCTGAACGCGAGATAGCTGTACTTGCCGTAGTGCGGAAGCTTGCGTCCCAACCCCGGCAGGGCGGCGGCGGTGTCGGCAGCCACCCAGGCCAGCGCCTCGTCGGAATTGTTCGGATTGCGGGCCACGACCACCACGGAGTGCGAATCCCGGGTGAATCGCTGGCGGTCGATTTCGATCGCGTCCGCGGTTCCGAGGTAGGCGTACTCCGACAATGCGGATTCCACTGCTTCCCGGAAACGGTTGTCCCAGCCGAACAGCCATACCGCGCGGTCCGCCGGCAAGCGGTCGATTTCGTCGTCGAATATCACGTCGACGACGGCGTCCCGCTGCGCCGACCAGTCCCGCGCCAGCTCGCGGTAGCCCTGGCGGAGCGACTCGGTGTCCGATCGCGGCAATACGATCAGCGCCCGCGCGGCGCCGAACGCCTGGGTCAGAGCCGGGGGGATCTCGTTGCGATGCAAGCGGCGGAACACATCGAACTCGGGGTCCACTTCGAGCCGCAGCGGCTCCTCCGGCAGGACGAGTTGAAATCGTTGCGCCCTGCCTACCACGGCGACGCTGCTCTGATAGGCCGATTCCCGCCCCGCCAGGTGCACCGCAACCGGTACCTCTAAGGCGTAGTTCGGCTCCGGCTGCACCTGCTCGATTACGGCGGACAACAGGTACTTGCCGTTTTCGGTCTTCAGATTCGGGTTCGTCACCCGTAGTGCAGGCGCGCCGCTGCGCTCCACCCATTGCTCAAAAAATTCTGTTAACGATTCTCCGGTTTCCGCCTCGAAGGTCTTACGTACATCGTCGAACGCGGCCGCGCGAAAGCGGTAATCCTGATAAAGCTTCCGCAATCCCCGTACGAAGCCGTCGTCTCCCAGTTGCCGTCGCAGCATATGAAACAGCATCATGGTCTTACCGTAACCCACGGCCTCGGTGACCGAACTGTGCCGTGCCCGAAATCGGGTGAGCGGAAAATCCTTGCGGTCGCGCACGTAGTCGGCGTATTTCTGTAGTGCCTGGCGCCGGTAGGAGGCGCTCTGACCCAGCTGTTCCTTGATCAGGTGGTCGGCAAGGTAGCTCGTGAGTCCCTCGGCCCAGTTGCCCCGATCGTAGTCCACGTAGACGCCGTTTCCCCACCAGTTGTGCAAGATCTCGTGCGGATAGGATGAATGCAGGATGAACGGCAGCCGAATGACGCGTGGTCCGAGCAGGGTAAAGGACGGCATGCCGTAGCCGGTCTCCCAGAAGTTCTCCACCAGGGCGAACTTGCCGTAGGCGTACGGACCGATGAGATCGCGGTAGAGCGCGAGGTACTGCGACGTCGCATCGAGGTATCTGCCGGCGAGCCCGGGATCCGGTCGACGCAGGAAAACCATTGTCTCTACGGAATCGGCGCTGTCCAGATATTCCACGAAGGCTCCGGCGATGAGGTAGACTTCTTCCTGCGGCCGATCGATGCTCCAGACCTCGCGCACCCGGTCCGCTTCGAGGTCACGCGCCGCGCGAGTGCCCTGAGTCATGGAATACCAGGCTTTGGGCAAGGTCACCTGCATGTCGAAAGTGGCGGTTCGACCCTGGAAAGACGGCAACCAGTAACTCGCCCCCGAAAGGTACACGCCCTGGCTGGAAACCAATCCCGGGGAAACCTTGAAACCGCGCGCGTATTCCTCTCCGACGCGCGCGATCGGATGATGGATCTCACCGCCGTATTCCAGGGTGAACCCCCGTGCGCCCGGATCGAGTTCAACCACGAGTCGCTCCAGCGGCACGGGTCCACCGACCGCGGGCGCGATCGACATCAAGCGGCCGCCGTCCTTCACTTTCGGGTCCAGGCCGGCGTGCAGCAAAAAGGACCGCGGCGCCTTGGCGTCTTCCGGAAACGCGATATCAACCGTCACGTCGATGGAGCGTGTATCGGGAAACAGGGTGACGCGGAGATCGTGATGCACCGCCGCCGAAACCGGTGGACTCAAGACGAGCCACAATACGGCGAAGCCGATCCCCGGCATGGACGACGACCTATCGGTAGGATTCAACGTGTTTCCTGGCGTGGTTCTACGACGGAATGCTGTGACGAAGAAGATGAATACCGCGTGAAGGGGCACAGCCGTGATTTTATCCCGAAATATCGCCCGGGTCTGCCCTCGCGCGACCGTCGGTGCAATTCTTCCGAACGCCTTGCACACCGCCGACGCTCACCTAGAATTGTATCTTATGGGGATAGATCCGGCTCGAGAACACGACCCAGGTGGTGCTTCGGCGCATTCGTCCACGTTCGAACATATTTTTCATCCGTCGGACTTCAGTAAACCGAGCGCGGTTGCCTACGACCATGCCCTGAAAATCGCTCTGGCGGCCGAGACCTTGCTGAGCATCGCGCACGTATCGCCGCAACACTCGCCGGCCGGAAAAGACAGTTTTCCCTGTGTGCGCGACACACTCACCCGCTGGCAGGTCATTCCCTCGGAGAACTATCGACAGCAGCGCTTCGCCACCGAACTGCGCGTCAAAAAGGTGCCGTTGACCGGAGAGGATCCGGTAGAGGCGATCATGTATCGTCTACAGGAGCGCCCCGCCAGTTTGATCGTCCTGGCCAACAGCCGACAGGACAACCGCCCGCGATGGATGAACAAGGCGGTGTCGGAACCGATACTGCGGGACTCCGGGACCCGGACCCTGTTTCTGCCCCACGGGGTGCAAGGATTCATCGGTCACGAAACCGGCGACGTCTCCTTACGCCGGGTGCTGATCCCCGTCGATCGGCAGCCCGACCCCCAGCAGGCGGTCAACACGGCCGTGGAACTGGCCGATTTACTGGGTTGTCGCGCTGTGACCTTCACCCGGGTTTTCGTCGGAAAAGAAAGCGACATGCCTTCGTCGGACCTGCCCAACGATCGCCGCTGGTCGTGGATGCGGACCATACGAAACGGCGACGTCGTGAACGAGGTCCTGGATGTGGGCAGGAACATGGCCGCCGATCTGATCGTGCTCACGACCCAGGGACACAACGGTTTTCTCGATGCATTGCGGGGCAGCACCACGGAACGTATCGTGCGTGCGGCGCAGTGCCCGGTCCTCGCCGTTCCGGCGCATTGAAACCGGCGGCCCGCCTTCTCGCAGCGGCGCACGGCGTCGCCCAAGCTTCTGAATTCGATACCCGTCGCCGGCACCGGCATCAACTCGCGGCGGCCGAGAGCACGCCCCGGCGGCTGAGCCAGGCCCGCAGGCGAGCCACCCGCGTCGGATCGGAATTGGACGCGGCTTGCGCACGCTCGAGCATTTCGATCGCAGCGCGCCTGTAGGCCGATCGGCGTGGATCCAGATCGTTGCTCTTTTGCAGCAGCAAGGCGTAGTCGCGCGCCATGAGCGCGTAGGCGTAGACGTTGTCCGCCGACAGCGTGGCGGCGTGTTCCAGAGCATCGATGGAATCGCGGTACTCGCCCAGGCGGTAAAGCAAGAATCCCTTGAAGTTGTAGCCAAACACATGGCCGGGTCTCTTTTCGATATACGTCTCGATATCCCGCAGAGCGGTTTTGTACTGAAGGAACGCGTTGACGTTGTAGATGGCCGCGTACTTGTGGGGTTCGGCGCTGCCGGGATCGAGGCGCTTCGCGCGTTGCAGCAAAGGCCGCACGTGATTGGGGCGCCGCCCGGTGATGACGTTCAGGCGCAGTAACGCCATTACGGCTTCAATGTCGTCGGGACGTTTTTCTATTTCACGCTCGAGCACGCGTATTCGCTCTGCGTATTCTTCGTCGAGGCCGCAATCGTAGAGGTCCTCAATGGGTAAAGGCAGGTCCTTCCCCGTGGACTGCGGGGCCTCGGACAACAGCTCCACGTAGGGATAGCGGCCCTGCTCCACCATCCATGTCGGGCTCGGGCCCATCACCACCAGGCGGCGTTGGTGGACGATATCGAACTTCCAGCCGCGATGCGTGCGGCAGAACAGAAACGGCGCGTTGTTCCAACCGCCCGCGTTGCCGAAATAGATGGCGGCGTGGTCGCCGTCCTCGAGCACCCGGTAGGGCGTGTCCTGCCAATGGGTAAGTCCGGCCTTGACGCGTTGGTCCGGGTTGTTCTGATCGCCCATGGCCAGTTTCGTCATCTCGGTATAAATATCGGCCTCGATATGGGCGCCTTGCCCCGCCCACTTCTTGAGCATGATGCTCCAGGCCTTTTCCGGACTCGACGCTCCTGCCCCGGAAGGCCGCGAAACACCGCTGCCGGCGACGGCGGCGCTGCGGTACTTTGCAAGCTTTCGGCCGGAACCGGCTCCACCCGCCAGCAATTCCGCATCGAGTCGCGCAATCATACCGGGCGTATACTCGCCCTGGTGCTTGATCTGCGCGCGGCGCTCCAACTCTTCCATCACTGCGATCAGACCGCTGCCGATGTCGCCGGCGCGAAAATAGGGCTTCAACTGAAGATCTTCGATATATCCGGTAAAGGCGTCGGTAAAGACGTCCTCGAGCTCGTAACTCACCTCGAGCTTGACCTGCTCCTGCTTGTGGACCAGGAGCAGGAGCAAACCGCGTCCTTCGTAGTTGCGACCGATCTGCCATCGGTTTGCGATCCGCACCGCGAGCTGCTGTACGCTCCCTGCCTGCGCCAGGTCCGGCAGAGTCACAATCAGCGCTTCGATGTGGAAGCGCGCCGCGATGTCCTGCAGATATCGCTGTGCCGCTTCCTCATAGTGCGTCAGGCTGTTCGCGTAATCGAACACGTGGCGCCCCGCCTGAGGGCGGTGGTCCGCGGTGAACGCCGGCGGCGCGTCGGGGGAGCCGGGATCGACGCCGACGTAGAGAAAAAACGCCAACGCGCCGAGCGCCACGAGGACAACGACGACGGCGATTCGGCGCGCGATTCGCACGGCGTTCACCTTGCTACCTTCTTCCAAACGGGTCTTGCAGGCCCTCCATCGCCGCGGATTCCGCCTGGAAATAGGGCTTGGATTCGAATCCCAGCAGGTCGGCAACGACGTTGGATGGAAACTTGAGCGTCTTGGCGTTGTAGCGGCGCGAAAACTCGTTGTAGTGGCGCCGTTCCGCAGCGATCCGATTTTCCGTACCCTCGATCTGGTCCTGCAGGGTCAGATAATTCTGGCTCGCTTTCAGGTCGGGGTAGTTCTCGACGACCGCAAACAGGCGCGCCAAGGCCGATTCGACCTCTCCCTGGGACAACTCAAGGGCGCGCAGTTGCTCGGCCGACTGCGGCGGTCGGCCGCCCAGGGCCTTGGCAGCGCCGAGCGCATTGGCCCGCGCCTCGGTCAAGGCCTGAAGAGTCTCACGTTCGTGCTCCATATAGGTCTTGACGCCGTCAATCAACACCGGCACCAGGTCGAGCCGTCGCTGGTATTGGTTTTCCACCTGCGCCCAGCCGGCGTTGACGTTTTCGCGGGCATCGATCAAGCCGTTGTAGATCAACAGAATAGCCACGCCGACAACGGCGGCGATGACAATGATGAAAATCGACAAGGAAAATCTTCTGGCATTCCCCATGGTCTGGCTCCTTTCTTGATTCAGTGCTTGCAGGTCCTTGGGTTGCTGCTGAAACGTCGACAGGTTGGCCGCGTCGTCGGACGACGTGTGCCAGAGCCCTCCACTGAGTAATCCAAGAACGAAAAAAGCGCCACAGAATACGAACAGCAGACCGATACGCCTGCGTGTCGAAATCGCACGTCCCGCGACAGGCACGCTTACACTGTGGTCACGTTCGCGCTGTGCCTTCAGCGATGCACGCAGGCGTGCCGCTTCTTCCTCCGAGATCTTGCCGAGCTCGAGCATCCGATCTACGCGCGCTTCGTCGCTTTTCGCTTCCGTCATGACTGAACTCTAGATGGCGTCTATCATGCGCATTCCCCGTTTCGGCGGAATACGTCCGGCCTCGATGTCGTCGAGGATGCGTTGCTTGCGTTTCTCGTCGCTGCGGGTTTCGTCCTCCAGGGATTGAATGAGTCGATCCAGCCGGCTCCTGACCGTCGGGTAGGACACTCCCAATACGCGCGCCATCTCCTTCATGCTGCCGCTTGCGCGCACGAACAATTCGACAAATCGCTGGTCCTCCGGTCCCAAGCGGTACAACCGCGGGGTGAAGGAATCGCCGCCGTGTGCGAACCCGCAATCTTCACAGGTGAGCTTGCTGATACGCATGCTGCCCCCACAATATCCACAGCGATTGTGTGCGAATCCGGATCGTTCCATGCCGTAGCCAAATAATATTTATTTAATATCGAATTATATTTAATATTTTCAATTATTCAATACATATTTATCTATTTTATGAAAATCGGGGCTCAGGTATGCTGATCGGAGTCTGCTGGTTTCCGCGCCCCGGCGTCGGCATGGAGGAAGGTGCGCAACAGAAAATCCTCGTCCGCCGGCGAGAGATCGAAGCGGCGCGACGCCTCCGCGATCGCATCGGCGGTGTACCGGCGCTGCGCGGACAGCCAGCGCACGGCCCGACGCAGGGCCTCGCTTTCGGGTGGAATTGCGGTCATTTCGTAGAACCAAGTGTAGATCACCGAAATCGGTGACTCAGGGCCGCGACGCGGCCGAGGCATGTGGACCGCGCCGGCGCGGCCGGCCACGGAAACGGCGGAAAACCGCTCGGAAGAGCCGAACCAAAGGTGGTTGCTGCTCCGCTTGAGGCTCGGTCGGGAACGCCGGGGCGCAGCCGGGGCCGCTCAGTTGCCCAACAGCCTTCCGCGTACACGCTCCGCCGGAATACGCGTGCGCACCGCGGGTACACCGCCCGTATTCAGCTTGAGATCCATATACCCCGCCAGTTGCTCGCGCATCATGCGTACCGTTACGAACGACATGTTCTGCGGCAGGCCCCACTCGGCGCACAGCAGCCGCCTGACGTCAGGCTGCCGTTCGGAATAGAGTTCCAGCACGGTGACGACCAACTCGAACTCTTCACTGCCGCCGTCGTCCCTCAGCCCGGTTCGCCGGAAGCCGGACCGCACCAGGTAGTTCTTGTGCACCTGATAGACCTTGAACACCACGAATTCGTCGGGGCGAATGGTCTGGGAAAAATTTCTACGGACGGACACCTCCAATGCACAGTAGGGCAGGTAACGGTTCACTACATGCACGGTCTTTATTTTTGAATCTTGAAAAAAGACGTGGTCGGTGCGGGCCGGAATAGTCACCTCTTGTCGGAGGACGAGCGCCGAGTCCACCGGGACGTAGAAATACGGCGAATTCTCGTTGCCTCGGACATGGCTTTGGTAATAGCCGTGACACGCGGCCAGAAAGATCCCGGTAGTTACTATGATCAGGCGACGCATTCCGTAAGCTCCGCGTCAAAAACGAAGTTACCCTGCTTAATGAGATCGCGGCGCCTGGTACAAGTTCCTGACGCCGGGTTCTGCGGCACTCGCCGGCGTGATGGCCGATGCCGGAACCTCTATAATGAGGGTCTTCATTCAATCTTCTACAACAACTGCTATGAAGAATGCGTTTCTGGTTCTGCAGACTCTACTGTTTGCAACTACCTTGGGTACGGCGGCGGCGGAGGCCCCGCCCCCGACGATAACCGTGCACGGCGAAGCCAGCGTACGGGCTGTACCCGATATGGCGGTCGTGCATACCGGCGTGGTGAGTCGCGGCGCCACCGCCGCCGAGGCGTTGGAGCACAACAACTCGGCTATGGAAAGGATACTGGATGTTTTGCAATCTCATCAGATAGCGGAGAAGGACCTGCAGACATCGGGATTCCAGGTCCAACCGGAGTTCGAGTACAAGCGCGAGCAGCCGCCAAAGATTATCGGCTATCGGGTCAGCAACAGCCTGGTAACCAATGTACGCGAGCTTTCCAGGCTGGCCACCATTCTGGACGCCCTGGTGAAGGCGGGGAGCAACCAGATAGCGGGAATTCAGTTCAAATTCAAAGACGCGGCCGGGCTTCAAGAACGGGCCCGCCGCGAGGCCTTCCGCGATGCACGAACACGCGCCCGGCTGTACGCGGAAGTCGCGAACGTTACACTCGGTGGGATCCGGCATATTGCCGAGGAAGCGATTCATGTGCCGGTTCATTCCGAAAATCGTCAGCTGGCCGCGGCGGATTCGATGGCCAAAGTGCCGATCGCCGTGGGTGAAAACGAGCTGCGGGCAACGGTCACCGTGGTGTTTGCGATCAAAGAGTAATTTCTCGT
>CAMYIN010000014.1 GCA_947258495.1 uncultured Gammaproteobacteria bacterium | reverse complement strand
CGGATGTCCCAGGTTGCCGTGAGCCCGGATAGAAACGTAACCAGGTCACCTTCGCGGATGACGACGTTTTCACCGTCGTCGTCCGTGACTAGGGCCTCGCCTTCCAGCAGATAGCACGTCTCGGTATCGTCGTACTGCCACACGAAACTGGAAATCCCTCGCTCCCAGATATCCCAATCATCAACCTGCATGACGTCGAGTTTCATCGGCGAAGGACTATGTTCGACCAGAATTTTCTTCATTGCCGACAAGCTCCCGAGCCGATATCCGGCCCGCATTTCACCTACAAGTCCGACCCGCGTTCAAGTATCCTGACGGTCATCGACATGCCAGCCTTCGGAGATACGGGTGATTTTAGACGTAACGATCGAACACCGGACTTACCCCATCGACATACCGCACGACGTGCTCGAAGACGGTGATGCATTTTATCAGAGGATGGACAAGGATATGGACAACGGCTGGCAGATGAATCGCGAATACGTCGCCAATCCGAACGTTGAACAACGTTGCCGGATCGCGGCGGATCGACTGCTCACTTCGATCCATCATGAGAACAGACATACCATGCTGCTGATGGCCGGTTATATCGTAAAACGATTACCGGGAATAACGCGCGTTGACATCGACACCTCTGGCAACATGCAGGAAACCCGTTTCTACTATGACCGGACGTAACGCGTGAACATGCACGCGGAAGCCAAACTCGACTATGCGCTGCGCGAGGTCAAGCCCGATACCATGATCTACGAAATCAGGCACGCCCTCACCGATGGGGTCTGCCGGGACATGATTGATCGTTTCGAATCCAACCCTGAGCAGCAGTATCCGGGACGCATCGGCCAGGATGAAACCCAGGAGTCGTCGATAAAGCGCTCGACGGATTTACGAATCAGCGGAAGAAAGGATTGGCAACACGTCGATCGGGGACTTTTCTTGTCTCTGTCGACCGCGCTGCGTGAGCTTTCCACGCTACATCCGTTTTTCGCAAACAGCGCGTTCCAAGATCTGGGATACAACATGCAACGGACTCTGCCCGACGAATACTACCACTGGCACGTAGACAGCGGACCGGGACCATTCAGTCACCGTCAACTGGTCGCAATCTGGTATCTCAACGACGTCGATGGCGGTTCGGGCGGTGAAACGGAATTTCATTTCCAGGATGCGGTGATAAGGCCGCAGGCGGGCAAGTTGCTGCTGTTCCCTCCTTTCTGGATGCACGTGCACCGAGGCGTCACCTTGCGCCGCGGTGTGAAGTACATCGCCACGACCTGGGTCTGCTTTGCGCACGATTCGGCCGGCTAGACGCCGTTCCAGGGAAGCGGGTTAAACGCTTGCGGGTGCGCGGCCTGGCGAAACCGTGCCCCAGACACTTGTGGCGCCGCCGTCAGATCATAACGACGTCTACGATGCTCGGACCTGGGGCTTGGAGCTTCCGCTACTCGTAACCGCTCAAGATCTGGTTGCATTTCGCAACGCATCGGTCGCAGATATTGACCGCCGGCCCCGCTATCAGATGCCGCACCTTGGATTTTTCCTTTCCGCAAAAGGAACAATAAAGGTTCGTAATATCGTCGTTCTGCCGCGATACGATTTTGTCGACCTGTTCTCGCAACCCTGTCTGCTCGTCGGGCTGTTCTTCGCTGGATTTGTCTTCGTCTTTCACGAATGTCGATTCTGTGAGCGCTTGTCCGAACTCAATTCTTTCAGGTCCTCAGCGGGTCTTCATCCATGGTCGTAGGTGACGGCTCAACCCTACCCCACCTGCGTGTGACATACAACTTACCGCCGAATTTCGATCGCTTGAATCATGGCCCAGCCGGGCCCCAGGGCATGACGCCGAGGCGTCAAGAACGGAAACTTGAAGCCCTTGAACACGGCGGCCGCGGTGATCGACGCCGACGCCTTGTGCTCATACGTCGGAGCGCTCGTTGGACGTTCGGCGGGAGCGGGCACGAACTCGCACCTGATACTGGTGAACAAAACGCACGATCTTGTCATACGGGACGTCGGATATGTTTTCGAAGCGCTTCAATGCCCGCCCCACCAGCGCGTGGACATCCGACACACGCGGTTCTTCCACGAACGGATCCAGCGTTTGCTGCAACCCCAACAACCCACCGCATTGGATCTTGATCGCCTTGGCGTGCGGCAGTGCGCCGGGAGTGCGCGTCATCCCCAGGGCGAAATTGGCGCGGCGTCGCAGATGGTGCAGGAACTCGACGCAATTTCGCTGCGCATCGGCGGAGCGGCAATTCACCACTTCCCGCTCCGCGATATTCGTCTTCTCCGCCCGTCGGCAGGAGCATACACGGCGGAATATGGCCTTCTCGAACGGGCAGGGCGAGGTGACGACCTGATTGAACGTCCGCCTATATTCCTCTTCGTCGACCATGCCGTATTCAGTCGTCTTCGGAAGGCTGGCGCTCGCGGCGGATTCTCAACAGGTCTTCCGCTTCGTTTCGATCCTTGGCGAATACGATCTTCACGGTGTCGATATCTTCCTCGTTCTGCTGTTGCCGCATGCGTCTGGCGGCGTCGCGCGCGAAATTGTATTCGGCGAAGTCGTCCACGTAGTTCAGATTCCGCTGCGGCGATATTCGATAGATAAAATACGGCATAGCAAGGCGATTCGCAGTTACGCACTCGTACAAGGAACCGAATGTAATAGCTCGGCGTCTGAATTCCAACTTTTTTTCAGGGTATAATGGCGCAAATGCCCGAGTTTTGTCATGAGTAAACACCCAGCCTCCACCAAAGAAGAACGCATTCTCTACGCGGTGAAAAAAGTGTTGACGCGCGTCATCAGAGAAACCGCAACGCCGCCGGGCCTGAAGCATCCGCTTTCCGAGGCGTGTATTCAAGACATGCGTGACTGCCTGGTATTGATTGCCAGTCGCGAACAGGAACTTGCCCGAGCCGCCGGAAGATCCAGCGACGAGCGCCCCCGCTTCAGCGACGAGTCTCGCTCACGGGACACCGTGGTAATCCCGATCAGCCAGATTCAGCGCAAAGACGAATAGCCTGCATTTCTCACCAAGATCCCGGAGGATGGCGCAGGACAGGTGCGGCTGAACGCCGGGTTGGAACGAGATCCATAGGCTTAGCTATGGATCGAGTGAAGCCCAAGTCCCGGCGTACCTCGACCCGCCGGGACCGGGATAGCCCAGCTACTATACCCAACAAGCTGTGCCATTGGTCTGAGTAGAATTTTCATTGAACCGGAATTGCGGGTGTCTCAACGGCGTGCCGTGAATAATAGCTGGGCGCCAGGCGAGAAATGCAGGCTGGAGCCCAGGTCGGAACCACGGCGGGAAAGCGGCTCGGACAGGATGAGTCGCCCGGACGACGCTTCGGCCGTTCAGGATCGGCGTGGCGATCCGTGCTGCCATGTGCGCAGCCTGCGCGACGACGGCCCAGGTTGAAAAAAAGGCACCTTGCGGTGCCCTTCCGAATTTTAGTGTTTGAACCGGGTTATCATATGAACAGCGTCACGTCCGCGTCGCCGGCGAACTCGAAAAACGTGGCCGCGCCACCGAGCTCAATGTTATCGATCAAATCGTCCCGATTCATATCGAACAGGTCGATCGTCATCTGACATCCAACGAGCCTGACGTCGGCTTCGATGCAGAGATCGCGCAATTCCTCTATGGTGGCCACGCCCTTCGCTTTGATTTTCTGCTTCATCATCGTGGTCATCATGCTTTCCATTCCGGGTATCGTCGTCCCCAGAACGGGAAACCATTTGTTCATACCCATCGGCATCGGCATCCCGGGATTACCAAGCGGACTGACCTTCAGATCCAATTGTTTCTTTATGAGCTGCAATCCGTAAAAGGTAAAAAAGATGCAGGTCTGGTAACCCAACGCCGAGGCCGTGGAGGCCAGAATGAAAGGTGGGTAGGCCCAATCCAATGTGCCCTTCGTGGCGATAATCGCCAGTTTCTTATCAGCCATAACAAGCCCTCTACTGTGTCGTGTTCGAGATGAATACAGCCGCACTCAGCGGCAATGGTTCCAGCGCATTACCCGCTCTTGCGCAGCAGGAAATGAAACTCTCCCTCGTTTTCGCCGGACTCCAGGAGTTCATTGCCCGTTTGTTGTGCAAAGGCCTCGAAATCCTTCACGGAACCGGGATCCGTGGCAAGAATGCGCAATACCTGCCCTGCGCTGAGATCGTTCAAGGCTTTTTTCGCGCGCAGGATGGGAAGCGGACAGTTCAACCCCCTCGCGTCGAGTTCTTGGTCGTATTCAGACATGGCTAGGACTCCTCAATCAACGAATTGTTGGAAAAATGACAATTGAACACGCCTTCACCGCCTCGGTGGCGAGCGGTCGACGTGGATATCAAAATCAAATACCATTATTTTCTAATAGTATTGTATTAGAAAATGCGAAAATATTAAAATTTTTCGAAATCGCCCGCGGACACAGCAAATTCCGCGCATCCGATACGCGCCGGTCGAAACCCACGGTCCGCGCGGAACACCGCGTGCGTTGCGTAAAGCCGGTGGCTCGGCGAACACCGTCGCCCAACGGCGCTATTATCCTACTTTCTTTCCGCCTGTGGTGTAACATGTCCGCCAGCAACTCCGCATCAGCGTCGACCTCCGCCGTGGACGGCCCGTTGGCAACGACGGCACCGGTCCAACCTAAGCTGGGTAACTGTGGCGACGCGCTGTGGCATCGAATCGGAACCCCAGTAGTGGGCCGCGCCTCGGAACTCGACGATGAAGTATCGCATTTTGCCCCCGTACACCCCCCGGACACACTCAGGTAGAGCGAGACTTCGGCCGCCACGGCGTGTTGCGGACTGCGTAAGCGGACGGTCTTGGATCCAGTGCATCGTAGCGGCGGCCGTGACGTTCACAGTAACGTCGGCACAGGGCACGAACCAACTACCCGACCTCGGCGACTACTCCGCTACCGTGGTGTCGGCGTCGGAGGAGGAGGCGCTCGGTCGTGAGTTCATGCGCGACGCCCGCCGCAGACTCGTCTTCCTCGACGACCCGGAAATAGACGATTACCTAAACCGTCTCGGCCGTAAGCTGGCAGCCAACAGCGACGATCCCGGCATGGAGTTCAGCTTCTACCTCATCAAGGATTCGACGCTGAACGCCTTTGCCGTGCCCGGCGGGCACATTGCGATGCACACCGGGCTGGTGCTGGCGACGCAACACGAATCCGAACTCGCTTCTGTCCTGGCCCACGAGATCGCACATCTCACGCAGCGCCACCTGCCGCGAATGATTGCCGCGATGAAGAAACAGACCATACCGATGACGGCGGCAATCATCGCCGCCATCCTGCTGGGCGGGCAGGCGGGTCAGGCCGCATTAGCCGCGACCAATGCCGCCGCACTGGAACGACAGCTGACCTACAGCCGGGAATTCGAAGCAGAAGCCGACGCGATCGGAATACGCGCCCTGGCGCGAACCGGATTTGATCCTCGGTCCATGCCCGTTTTCTTTGAGCGCATGCAACAATGGGCGCGGATTCAAGAATCCGATGCACCGGAATTTCTCCGCACCCATCCGTTGACCACCAACCGGATCGCCGAGTCATTGTCCCGGGCCGAGCGATACCCGCGCGTTGAACTGCAGGACGAGAATATGTTTCTGCACATGCGCGCCAAGATTCGGGCGCTCTACAACGACAAAGCCGAACATGCGGTGCAGTTTTTCGAATCGGCGCTGAGAGATGCGCGGAATCCGGCGCCCCACGTGGAGCGTTACGGATACGCCCTCGCCTTGATGGCATCCTCGCAGTACGATCGCGCTCGCGCCGAAATCCGGGAACTTGTAAAGCTTCGGCCGCACGAGCCCCAGTATCAGATCGCGGAGGCGGAAATCGAACTGAAAGCGGGAAATTACGACGCCGCGTTGCGGCGCTATCGAGAGGCAAAACAACAACACCCCGATCGTGTGTTCCTCGATTATTACCTCGCCTCCGCACTGTTGAAGACGGGCCATCCGCAAGAAGCAAAGGACACGATCCGGCGCGTGTTGTTGACGAATCGGACGGAACCCCGCCTCTACCAGGTTCTGGCTCGGGCCGAGGGGGATCTCGGAAATTCGCTGGGGGCGCATCAAGCGTTGGCGGAGTACCATTTTCAGGTGGGAAACTCGCGGGAGGCATTGCGCCAGCTGCACCTGGCCCGCAACTACGCCGGCGACAGTTTTTACGCCAGCGCAAGCATCGATGCCCGCATAGAGGAAATCGAGCAGCGATTACGCGCACTAGGCGAGAAAGTGCCACCTCGAAGTCCTTAGACGATGGGGTATCCGGGCTGCAGGCGATTAATAATGCTTATGCCTGCTCAACAGATTTTGATTTCGCCGCGCGGGAACCTTCTCGTCGATTACTTGTATTAACAGATGGATTGTGATTTAGTCGTAGCGACCAGCAGTCTAGTTGCAATAAACCATAATCATGCGGTGGAATTGGCGCGGCGAACCGCTGCGCGGCGAGTTTTACTCCCAGAAGCACCGTATTGATTTATCCAACGAGGAGGATAGATGCGGACGTACAAAACCACGATGGTCGCATTCGGGGCCGCGGCGTTGCTCTCCGGCACCGCAGCGTTGCCTACGAGTGCGGCAGCCGAAAGCCTGCCTGACGAACAACAGTGCAGCAAACTCAAGTCGGACGACGCCGTCATGAAGGGCTGGTGTGTTGCGATTACCCGGCGCAAAGGCAATTGCCTCGCGTGCCACGGTGTCAACACCAAGTCCCCCTGGCCGGATAAGTTAGCACCGGGCGGAAACATAGGCCCGCCGCTGGTTGCAATGAAACAACGTTTCCCCGACAAAGCGAAACTTCGGGCCCAGGTATACGATGCAACCAACATCAACCCCCAGAGTGTCATGCCCCCGTTTGGCAAGCACAATCTGTTGTCGGACAAAGAAATCGACCTGATCGTCGAGTGGTTGTACTCTATTTAGCCCCTGAATCGAAAACTTCCGTTGCGCTCGGCCGGGACTCCCGACCCGGGTGCGCGAAGTTGCTCAACCCCGGTATTTCATAGTAACCCAAGAGAAGAGAGGGTCTCTAAATCATGAAACGCAGAACATTCCTCAAGGGCTCTTTGACCAGTGGCGTGTTGGTGGTTGCCGCCAGCGCCGGTCTGTTAAAGCCCGGCAAAGTCCTGGCCGCGGCATATCCCGAAGCCGCTTTCAAAACCGAAATTTCTCCGGAAGAGGCGCTGAACACGGCGCTCGGCGTGTCCGGTGATATGGCCGACAGCGGAGACATAAACATCAAGGCGCCGCTGCAGGCGGAAAACGGCGCGGTCGTGCCGATCAAAGTGGAAACCTCCCTCCCCGCCGAAGCCATCGCCATCGTCGCGGTCAAGAATCCGGCGCCGCTGACCACATTCGTCAACCTGACCGGCGCAGGCGGTTTCTACAGCGCCCGTATCAAGATGGGGCAGACATCCGATGTGCATGCGGTCGTAAAGTCCGGCGGAAAACTGCTCAAGGCTACGCAACAGATCAAAGTCACCGTTGGCGGCTGCGGCGGCTAGTCGCAAAGACAATTTTTGAATGAGGAACGAATTATGGCTCGTTTGACCAAGATGAAATTGAAGAAGATTGGCGACAAACACCAGGCGCTGGTGCTGGTCAATCATCCCATGGAAACCGGTCGCCGAAAGGATTCCAAAACCGGTGAACTGATTCCCGCTCATTTCATTCAGAAAATGGAATTCAAACACAACGGCAACGTCGTCGCAGAGGCGAATCTGGCCAGTGGCGTATCGAAAAATCCGTTGATCGGTATCGAGATCGTCGGCGCCAAAGCGGGTGACAAAGTAGAAGTGAGCTGGACCGACAACAATGGTGAAAGCGGCGGTACCGACGC
Source organism: uncultured Gammaproteobacteria bacterium (assembly GCA_947258495.1). GTDB lineage: Bacteria > Pseudomonadota > Gammaproteobacteria > Arenicellales > JAANXG01 > CALZGZ01. Next base: position 50,673 of record CAMYIN010000014.1, on the reverse strand, counting down.
CGCGGTGAGTTAAAATCCGTATTCATAGTGCCTGGACGCTGGTCACTCGTTGACCAGCGTCTCCAGAGGAGGAGATGTAATGCGAAAAATCGTTGTGACCCTTGCGACCCTGACCCTGCTGAGCGGAACCTCGGCGTGGGTCACGGCATCACAAGACCCCAAGGTTAAAAAAGAGATCGCCGAATATCAGGATTACTTCAAAAAGCGGTTTCCCACTGTCGCCAAAGACGACTACAGCGACGGTGTGAACGCGCTGCCCCAATACGCCGAGCGGCGCGCGAACTGGGAAATGCTGATGGAGTTCCCGCCTTACGACGCAGATATGGACAAAGCGCGGGAAATGTGGAAAAAGCCTTTGAAGAGCGGAAAAACCCTGGGCAGCTGCCTGACGCGGCCGGCCACCAAGTATCCCTACTACGACGAACAGCGCAAAGAGATTCGAACCGTCGAGCTGGACATCAACGAGTGTCTGAAGAAACACGGCGAGGAACCGATCAAGAACGTGAAACACGGTAAAATGGCGCTGCTGATCGCGGCCTTCCGCGAGCAGTACAACGGCCAGCCGTGGGACATAGACATCGATACCCCGGGGGCAATCGCCGCCTACGAGGCGGGCAAGAAGTTCTACTGGACCAAGCGCGGTCAGTTGAACTTCTCCTGCGCCAACTGCCACGTGCACAGCGCCGGCAACAAGCTGCGCGGGGACGTGTTGAGCGCCGGCATCGGTCACACCACGGGGTTCCCGGTGTACCGCACCAAGTGGTCGCTGGCAGGCAAGCCCTGGGGCACGGTGCATCGCCGCTACGGCGGTTGCAACAGGCAGGTGCGCGCCAAACCCTTCAAGGCACAAAGCCCCGAATATCGCGCCCTCGAGTTCTACGAAGCCGCGATCAGCACCGGCGTGCCGCTCAAGGTACCGAGCCAGCGCCAGTAACATTCCGTCGGCCTTCGAATGCATACGTAAAAGGCCTGGCCGGTTTAGGTCAGGCCTTTTTTTCCCGCTTGTCGTCGAGCGCAACGACGATCCAAAAATCAAAGTCGTAACGGGAGGAGACCCATGAGTCTGACGCGACGCGAATTCCTTCAGATCCTGGCGGCATCCACGGCCGCCGGCTTCGATCTCACCGCCAGCGCGGAAACCCGGTCCAGCGATCCTTATGAGATAGCGGACTTCGGGAATCTGACGCTGATGCACTTTACCGATTGCCACGCCCAGCTGCTGCCGGTGTTCTTCCGCGAGCCGAGCTACAACATCGGCATAGGCGACGCCAAGGGTAAAGCACCGCATCTCGTCGGTGACGCATTTCTACAACACTTCAATGTCTCTCCGGGAACGCTGCACGCCCACGCCTACACCTTCCTGGATTTCGAAAAGGCGTCCCGCACCTTCGGTAAAGTCGGTGGATTCGCGCACCTGAAGTCGCTGATCGACCGTATCCGCGCGCAACGTCCCAACAGAAATCTGTTGATGGACAGCGGAGACACCTGGCAGGGTTCCGCCACGGCGCTGTGGACGCAGGGCCAGGACATGGTCGACGCCTGCAAGTTACTTGGAGTGGACGTCATGACCGGGCACTGGGAATTCACCTACGGCATTGATCGCGTCCACGAAATCGTGAATAACCAACTCAAGGACAGCATCGAATTCGTGGCCCAAAACGTGCTGCTGACCGAAGACGCACAGTTCGCGGAAAAGCCCGCCTACGACGTCGACAGCGGCCAGGTCTTCAAGCCATACACAATGCGCGATGTCAACGGCATCAAGATCGGAATCATCGGTCAGGCGTTTCCCTACACGACGCTTGCAAACCCGCGCTACATGGTCGAGGACTGGAGCTTCGGCATCCGCGACGAGCTGGCGCAGAAATACATCGACGAAGTGCGAGCGAAAGGCGCCCAGGTCGTTGTCATCCTTTCCCACAACGGCATGGACGTCGACCTCAAAATGGCGAGCCGCATTTCGGGAGCGGACGTGATCCTGGGCGGACACACTCACGACGGTATGCCGAAACCCACTATCGTGAGCAACGCCGGCGGTAAGACTTTGGTCGTGAATTCGGGATCCAACGCCAAGTTTCTGTCCGTGCTCGATCTGCAGGTCAAAGACGGCAAGGTGCAGGATTTTCGCTTCAACATGCTGCCGGTGTTTGCCAACTTGCTGCCTGCCGACACGCAAATGGCCGCGTACATCGAAAAAGTGCGCGCTCCTTTCAAAGACAAACTAGAGGAAAAGCTGGCGAAAACGGAGACCACATTGTTCAGACGGGGTAATTTCAACGGCACCTTCGATCAGGTCATCGTTGACGCCTTGATGGAAGTGCGCGGTGCAGATATCGCATTCTCGCCGGGTTTTCGTTGGGGCACATCCCTATTGCCCGGGGACGACATCACCATGGAACGTTTGATGGATCAGACCGGAATCACCTACGCGAAATCTACCCTCAATGACATGAGCGGTGAATTCATCAAAACCATCCTGGAAGACATCGCCGACAACCTGTTCAATCCGGATCCGTATTACCAGATGGGGGGAGACATGGTCCGAATCGGCGGCCTCCGCTACACCATCGATCCGACCAAGAAGATCGGGCAGCGCCTGTCGAATCTGGAGCTGAACGGAAGACCGCTGGATGCTAACAAGACGTATCGAGTCGCGGGCTGGGCCAGCGTCAATCCGCAGCCCGACGAGCTTCCCGAAGTCTGGGACGTCGTCGCCGAGTATCTGCGCAGCAGGAAGACGATCACGGAAGTGAACGCTAATGTGCCCGTGGTAAAGGGCATGGAGGGGAATCCGGGGCTGGTGACCGGTTAGCGAAGAACCGAAGAATCGAGTGTACGAGGGGGCCCCAGGGGCCCCCTTTTTTTATTGATTCGCCGCTGAGGCGCGGTTAAATGGAGTCAAGAAGTCGGTATTGATAGGCGATCAGCGCCGCGTATCCGCACAGCACCGCGACAATGACGGTATGCCCGGATACGAATCGCAACAGTATGAAACGTTTATGCACTACCAAGATTATGAGACACAGCGCAGTCAAGATGTACTTCACCCAGAAGAACAAAGACGCGTCGTGCTCGAGCAATTCGCGCATCACGGGGTTGAGTTCGGTACCGCCCAGATCTAGCAACAATAAAGTATTGTAGCTGTCGACGATGCATAACAACAACGCGGATAGTGTAATCAACAGCAAACGGGGTTCGTGGACGTCCACATAGCTTTCGCTCGACCGGGCGCGTCTTTCTCTACGGCGTCGCTGGTTGGAAAATTGATACAAGAATGCACGAAGGTGCGATTGACGTCGATCGCCACCGCAACGTCGCTCTCTCAACGAGTTTGGTAACAAAGTCACAATTAAAAACGCGGACCTCTATTTCAACACTCGTACCGATTGAGTGTACCTGAGCGATCGATTCGGATATAGCCTCGATGTGAACCAATCGAGACCTTGATCAATCTAGTGCTCAATTATCGAGAGATGGCGGCCCTCGCTTTTATCCGCTGTCGATAGTTATGAAACAGCATGGAAAGCAGATAGGCCGCTCCCGCTACCAGTATGATCGTGGCGCCGGCGGGTACATCGGGCTGATAGGAAACAGCAAGTCCCGTGGTGCAGAAAAGAACTCCGAGTGCGGTGGCGAGCGCCATCATGCGACCGACGGTATGCACGTACTGCATGGCGATTGCGGCGGGCAAGGTGAGGAGTGCGATGACCAGTATCAGACCTACGACGCGAATCAACAGCACCACGGAAATAGCCACCAGACAGAGCAAAAGCAAATGGAAGAATACCACCGGAATGCCACGGAGCCGCGCGAATTCCTCGTCAAAGGCTACGATCAGAAACTGCCGGTAAAAGAGCGTCACCGTGACCAGCAGAACGACGTCCATTACCGCCATCAACCAGAGATCCCGCGCTGTTATCAGCAGGATGTTGCCGAACAGATATGTCATTAGATCGCTTTGGTAGCCGGGAGTTTGAGAGATGAACAAAATACCGATGGCCATCCCAACCGCCCACATCGCTCCGATCGAGGTTTCTTCCTGCTGCCTCCAGTTAAGCGTGATCCAACCTATCAACAAAGCCACTACGATCGCCGCCAGCAAAGCGCCGTGGATGGGTTCGACCCCGAAGAAAAAAGCCGCGCCCATACCGCCGAGTACCGCATGTGCAATTCCTCCGGCGAGAAAACCGATTCTCTTCACGACAACGTAGCTACCCACGACGCCGCATCCGATGCTGGCCATTATGCCGCCCATCAGGGCGTACTGCAGGAACTTGTGCTGCATTAGAGACGAGACGAATTCCATTACAGAACCTCAAACACGGGAGTGCTCCACCATATGCACATCTTCGTCGTACAGTTCCTGGATCATCTTGCCGTCGATGGCTAGCGTGGAATGACACATCAACGTGCGATTAACACATGCAACACGGCTCACATACTGTGATATGAAGCCGATATCGTGCGAAACGACTACCACCGTGGTCCTTTGATTGAGCGCTCGTAGCAGGTCAAAGATGTCGGTTTCCATACGTTCGTCGATGTTCGCCGTCGGTTCGTCCAGCATCAGTATCGCCGGTTCGCTGACCAATGCGCGGGCCAGTAATACGCGTTGCAGCTGACCTCCAGACAGTGTATTCAGGCGACGGCTGCGGATGTCCGATATTTCTATTTCCTCCATTACGCGTTGAGTGACGATGCGGTCTTTTTTCGAGTACGTACCCAGCAGGCGCGCCGTTCCCAATCTGCCCAGCATCACGGTCTGTTCGACGGTAATGGGAAAATCACGTTCAAAGGGAGGGTATTGGGGGACGTAACCGATCTTGCGCCTGCCTTCGTGCGGTGGCCTGCCGTCGATCTGGATTTTACCCATGGTCGGCTCCAGCAAGCCGAGCATGAGTTTCAGCAGCGTGGTCTTGCCCCCGGCGTTGGGCCCCACTACGCCAATGAATTCTCCCGGCGCGATGTCGAGCACAACGTCCGAGAGAACCGTCGGACCCCCGTAGGAGAACGAGACGTTCTCAACGCGAACTATCGGTGTCATTTCTTGGTTTGATTCTCCGTCGCCAGTACGCGGGCAAAGCGTAGCAGATTGTTCGGGTAATCCTCCGACACTGGGTCAACGACAATGACCCGCGCGCCTATGGCGTCGGCAATGGTTTTCGCGTGTCGGCGGCTGCTGCCGGCCTCTGCGAATACCACCTTGATTCCCAGCTGCTTGGCGGTGTCGATCAACCGACTGAGGGTTCTTGGGCCGGGCTCCTTGCCTTCGATTTCGATCGCGATCTGTTGCAGGCCGTAGGTGTCGGCGAAATAGCCCCAGGCCGGGTGATAGACCATGAAAACCTGGGTTTCGAGGTCGGCCAACTGGGTTCGAATATCGTGATCCAGCCTGCGCAGATCGGCCGCCAGATTACGATAATTTATCTCGAATCGCGCGCTGTGCTGTGGACGCAATGCGGACAGCGTGTTGCGCAGATGTGCGGCCATTTTTTCGGCCAGCGGCGGACTCAACCAGACGTGCGGATCGGTGCCGATCCGATCTGCGGGAAGCGGTTCCTCAGTCTCGTCAGGATTTCCCACCCGGCTTGCAGCGACATCTCCGAACACAAGACCGTTTCGTGCGTCGACAATCTGTAGCTGGGGGTTGATAGACGCGATGCGCGCCATCCACGCCTCCTCGAACGGCACCCCGATCCTTACATAGAGGTGCGCCCTGGACAATGCCGCCATCTGTTGCGGCGTCGGTTCGTAGGTCTCCGGGCTGTGGCCGGCCTTGACCAGCACCGACACTTCGATTTCATCGCCGCCGATGCGCTCCAGAAAAAAACGCTGAGGGGGAACACTGACGAACACCGACAATTTATCGGCGAGCGATGGCAGTGCCCACGAGACGAGCACTGCGCCCAGTACGGCCTGTCTTGTCTCGGCACGAAAGCACACCGATCTTTGTCTGCAATGTCGACGAAAAGATGGCGTTAGTATAACATTTCAGAAAGGTCCCAAATGCCTTGGAAGCGCTCCCGCAGCGCGACATACGATTCTTGGGATCGGGGTGCCTCATGCTGCTCGCTTGCCGTCCACACCAGGGGCAGCCGCTCAGAATCGCTTGCCATTGCGCCCCGCATTAGCCGGTCACTGCGCGAAGTATTGACTGGACCGGTCGCGGGTAAGATCTTGGCTCGCTGCGTTATGGGAACGCCCGCGGGCTTTGGAATGGGATCACCGTACGTCAAAAGCAATTTCCATTCGCGAACACAACGATGTGCGACAAGCCCGAAAAAGATCGTCGAGCAATGCGAACACGGACTCTGCTACTGCCTTGGATATTCGTCCTGGCTGCGTGCGCGGCCGAACCGGATCCCTACCTGATCGTCACCAGCGACACCCATCTGTCAAATCCCGACGGCCGCTGGCCGCAAACCGTGCGTCGCTTCCAGGATTTCCTCACCGAGTTGACGGCAAACCCCCCCGAGCTCCTGTTCATCGTCGGCGACGTGGTCGATAACGTGCGCTCTACGCCGGACGGCGGCCCGCGCGCGGGAGACAAAGCCTTCTGGGCGCGCGAAGTCCAGATTTATAAACGTGCACAGTCGACATTACCGGGCACTCGGTTCCTGCAGAGCCTGGGTCCGGGTCACGATTACATTGCACCGGTGACGCTCGAGGAGGCGGAAAAGGCCTTCGGCGCCCGCAACGGCTCCGTAGTGTGGCGGGGCAGAAAACTCATCTGGCTGACAATGCGAACCGCGGCATTTCGGCTCGATGGCCGGAACTTTCGCAACGGTCTGTCCGACGCGGAGTACGCGTGGCTGGATCGGGAACTGGCGACGGCCGAGAACGCAATTCTGTTGTTCCACGTGCCCCTGCGAACCGATTTGACGTTCCGTTTCGGCAACTGGCCCGGCGGACTGCACCTGACGGTAGACCCGAGGGACCGCATTTACCCCATCATCGATCGCCACGCGCCGCGTATTCAGGCGATCTTCAACGGACACATCCATAAATTCATCAAAACGACCCATCGAGGCATCCCTCTGTACCTCTGCCCTTTTTACGACAACGGTTGTCACTGCAAGGTCCACGATTCCGGCGACGGCTTGGAGATCAAACCGGTAGATTGTCCGCAGCGCGGGGCGGCCGAATAGTCGAGACAGCGTTTTCCGGGCGCGGGCCCGGGAGCCGACCGCACGACAAGCTCTTTCTTGGCGCGCCGTTTGCCCCGCGTTCGACCGTTCGAAAATGAACGGGCGAACCGGATAAAGGACGCAGGTTTCGGTCGATGCTGCGCGTTCCGCCTCGGCCATTGGCTCGATAATTGAACCGATTTTCACCCGCTTCGACTCAGACACCCTGCTGAAGCGCTTCCAGCACTTTAGCGGGATGATCCGCCGCTTTCGCGACCCTCTTCCAATGCTTTTTCACTTTACCTTTGGGGTCTATCCAAACCGTTGAGCGGATGACCCCCTCGGTTTTCTTTCCATACATCATCTTTTCACCGTAAGCACCGTATCTTTGCATGACTTTTTTGTCCGGATCCGACAAGAGCACAAACGGCAACCTGTATTTGGCCGCGAACTTGCTGTGCGACTCTTCACCGTCGGGCGAAACGCCCAGCACTACGGTGTCATGCTTCTGGATCTTTTTCCAAAGGTCGCGGAAACCACACGCTTCCTTGGTGCAGCCTGGAGTGTCGTCCCTGGGATAGAAATACACCACCACGTTCTTCCCACGCAGATCCCGCAACGCGACTATCTTGCCGCTGGCGTCCTTGAGTGTGAATGCCGGTGCCGATTTACCTTCTTCGATCGCCATCTATCATCCTCCCTTCGTCGGAATCGATTTTTGAAGGCCCTATTTTACACGCAGGAAGGCGGACGCATTCAGGGGTTGCCGGCACAGTCGAAACTGTCACCGGATTTCGGACTTTACGTGCCTGGAAAGGCAGGTTCACAACAACCGCCTCGTGGGCCCGCCGCAGCCACAGCAACCGGGAGTGGACATCCCCCTCGCGGCCGCAGCAGGCAACGGCGGGGGGCGGACCTGTAGGGTGTACTCAATCGCCTTCACGCTCCATAACGCAGCAATGTATTTCATCTCCTGCGGGAGAGAGCAATTCACCAGTAATCGGATTGGGGCGATACGTGGTGCAACCTTTCAATCCCAGCTCGAAGGCCCGCAAATAGAGCCTTTCGAAATCGGCGAAGGCAATGTCCTCGTGTACGTTCACGGTCTTGGATATCGCCTGATCCACATAAGGCTGCAGCGCCGCCTGCATTGCGAGATGGTCGCCCGGCGCTATCTGCTTTGCCGTGCCAAAGAACTCCGGTGTTTCCGCCTCGCCGCGCGACGCCGTCCACATCCACCATGCATAGTCATCGATTGCATGTTCGGAATAGGTGCCGTCCGGGGCCAGAACCCGGCGCGAGAAGTTGAGATCGAAGATCGGCTCGACGCCGCTGGAGACATTGTTGGCCAACAGGCTGATGGAGCCCGTGGGCGCAATCGCCAGCAAATGGCTGTTGCGCAGTCCGAAACCAGCGATGCCGTCGACGATATCGGCAGGCAGGGCGCGAACAAAGGCACCCCGCAGATGGGCGTCGCGGTCGAGGAACGGGAAGGTCCCTTTCTCGCGCGCCAATACGACGGAGGCACGGTACGCCGCGTGGCAGACCGCACGCATACAATTTGTCGCGTGCTCGCGGCCGGCCTCCGAGTCGTAGCGCAGTCCCAACATGGCCAAGGCATCAGCGAGCGCGGTAATGCCGAGGCCGATACGCCGCGTGCCCGCTGCCTGTGCTTTTTGCGCCTCGAGCGGATAGCGGGAGACATCAATGACGTTGTCCAGGAATCGCACTGCGATCTTCGTGGTCTGCTCGATCGCGTCCAGGTCCAGATGTGCATTTTCCGTAAACGGTTGCACGACGAATCGAGCCAGATTGATGGACCCGAGGTTACAGGCGCCGTAAGGCGGTAACGGCACTTCGCCACAGGGATTGGTGGCGGAGATGCGTTCCCGGTAGGACAGCGGATTCTCCCGGTTGATTCTATCTATGAACAGCACCCCGGGCTCGGCGTAATCGTAGTTGGCGCGCATCAGCCGCCGCCAGAGGGATTGCGCCGCGATACGTTTCAATACCCGACAACGCACCGATCGGTCCGAACCCGACCACGGCAACTCCAGGATTTCAGCACCGGCGGCCTCTCGACCGGATTCCTCCAGGGGAAACACCAGCGGCCACGACTCGTTCCTGCTGACGGCGCGCATGAAGGCGTCACTGACAAGCACGGAGAGGTTGAAGCGACGCAGCTCGCGAGCGTCTTTCTTGGCGTCGATAAACTTCTCGATATCGGGATGATCACACCGCAAAGTGGCCATCATGGCGCCGCGTCGTGCACCCGTAGACAATATGGTGGCGCACATGCTGTCCCAGATGCGCATGAAAGACACCGGTCCCGACGCCACATTGCCCACCGTCGGGGCGTATGTGCCCGCCGGGCGCAATGTTGAAAAATCGTAACCGACACCCCCGCCCTGTTGCATCGTGAGCGCCCCTTGTTTCAACGCTTCGAAGATACCGTCGACGGAATCTTCGATGGTATTCATGACGAAACAATTGAATAGGGTTACCTGACGACCGGTGCCCGCACCGGCCAATATTCTGCCACCGGGAAGAAAGCGGAATCCGTTGAGAACTCCATAGAAGCGGGATGCCCAGGCGGCCGGGTCGTCTTCCACCGCCGCGACCGCGTTCGCGACGCGCCGCCAGGTGCCGTTCACGCCGGCTTCCTGCGAATCGCCGTCGCCGCGGAATCGGTATTTCGCCTGCCATATCCTTTCGGAAACGGGGCATGTGAAGGAAGACGCGCTCATGGTGCGGTCATGCCGCGCGAAAACCTCAGGAAACTACGACCAGAGGACACCCAAGCCTGTCAAGCAGCGTCGCAGGCAGCCTTTCGATCAGCGTCGACGCGGCGCGCGGCAGAATGCAGAGCATGGCCCCTTCCGCCACGATGGCGTTGAACAGCTGCACCGCGTCCCGATTCCCGATTCCTTGGTATCGGGCGGACGTATTCTGGAGTTGCTCCCGGGCCCGGCGCAGCAATTCATCGTGATCGCCGTCATCGGTGATCAGTACCACCAGCTCGGTGTTCCGTTCCGTAGTGAAATCCCGGGCCAGGGCCAGACCCCGTTGCGCCGCTTCGGATCCGTCGTACAGGATCCAGACCGGTTTTACGCGTTTTATCCGAGTCGGGGGTCGTGCACCCCTCCGCGTCACCCGACCGATGGAGAGGCCGAGTTCGGATACGGTGCCCAACACCACCAGATCGGTTTCGTCGGCGGCCTCCATGGCCGTGGCTACGTAGTGACCCCGCACGACCTTCATCGAAGTCGCGATCCGGCAACGCTCCGACTCGAGTTGCAGCATGCGACGAACGCGATCGGCGTCCGCTTGCAGTGTGCGCGCCACGGCGTTCGCATCCAGGCGGCGTGGAGCGCCGCTGGTACGGTCCAGTTCGATCGCGAACGGGAGCTCAGCCAGAGACCAGAGATTCACGTCCTCGACCAAAAGGGCGGTCAATTCGGCGCGTATGCGCGCGGCGATGTCCGCAGCGGTTGTCAAGGCGTCTGCACTCCGTCGCGATGCATCGATGGCGACGGTAATCCTTCTCACCGACTTGGTCTTTTCATCGGTCATGGCTTGTCGACGTCTTTGTTTTCCCGGGAAAACTCGGCGCGCCGCCTGGCCAACGTAATCAACGCCCTCTCCACACGGTCGTTCACCGAGCCGCTGGGATACCTGCCATGCTCATCCCGCTCTCCGGCGGATACGCCGGTAAGGATTTCCAAGGCGTCGTTGACATGCGCTACCGGGTATACGCGGAACTTGCCTTCCTCGGTCGCGGCAATAACGTCCTCACGGAGCATGAGGTGGCGTACGTTGGATTGCGGGATCAATACCGCCTGCTCTCCGGTGAATTCGGTCTCTCGACAGACGTCGAAGAACCCCTCGATCTTCTGGTTCACACCTCCTATCGCCTGCACTTCGCCGAGCTGATTGATCGAACCCGTGACCGCGAAGGTCTGTCCGATCTCCAGGCCGGACAAGGCGGAGAGCAAGGCACAAAGTTCCGCCAACGATGCGCTGTCTCCGTCCACCATACCGTAGGACTGCTCGAATACCAGGCTCGCGGCTACCGACAACGGATGGGTTTTCGCGTAGTTGGAGGCGAGATAGTTCGAGAGTATGAGCACGCCCTTGGAGTGGATCTTGCCGCCAAGTTCCGTCTCGCGCTGAATGTCCACGAATTTTCCTGATCCCAGCCTCGCGGTGGCGGTGATCCTGGAAGGCTGCCCGAATGAGAATCCGCCGAGATCGATGACCGACAGCCCGTTGATCTGACCGACTTTGGAACCGCGCGTGTCGATCTGCAGCGTTCCGCGCCGTATCGCCTCGTAGATGTGCTCACGAATGCGGTCCAGCCGATAGATCTTGGCGTCGATGGCGCGCTGCACGTGCCGCCGGGCGATGACCTTCTGGTGATCGTCCTGGCGCGCCTGGAAATCCGCCTCCTCCATGATATTGACGATCTCACGCATGTGGATGGACAGCTTTTCCTGATCCTCCGCGAGGCGCGAACTCTGTTCGATGACGCGGGCGACGGCGCTCCGATCCAGGGGCAACAGCGACTCCTGCGCCGTGATCCCCGCCAGCAGGCGCGCAAACTGCATTGTCGAATCGGCGTTGCGATCCATGAGCTCATCGAAATCCGCCGCCACCTTGAACAGATCGGAAAACTCGGGATCGTACCGACACAGCAGGTAATACAACAGGCGCTCGCCGATGAGGACCACCTTGACTTCGAGTGGGATCGGTTCCGGCTCCAGGGACACGGTGCTGATGAATCCGAGCGCCTTCTCCAGCGGCTCGATACGAATCTCCCGCGAACGCAGCGCGCGCTTCAGGCCGTCCCAGGCGAAAGGCTGCAACAACACACGATTCGCGTCGAGCATCAGATAACCGCCGTTAGCCCGATGCAGGTCCCCCGCCTTGACCAACATGAAATCGGTCAACAGCGTGCCCATCTGGGCGCGGTACTCCACTCGACCGACGAGGTTTGGGTAGGTCGGTAAATCCTGGTAGATCACCGGCGCGGCCTTTTCCCCGTCGTGATCCACGAGAACATTTACGTGATAACGGTGCAGCGCATCCGGTTTTGCGGTAACACCAAGCAAGGCGGCTTGCGGCTCCGAATCGGAACGAAACTCCCGCACGTGCTCCACTATGTCGTGTTCCACATCTTTCAGATACGTCACCACCTCCGGCAGATCTTGATGACTCTCCCTGATCAGACCGATCAGATGGTCCACCGCGTATCGGCCTATCTCGCGGTCGAGTTCTTTCAGCTCTTCCCGCGTTTCTTTCTGCCATATCGGTATCTGTCGAATTATTCTTTGCAGCTTCTTCTGCAGATCGCCAACAGTGTTCTCAAGCTCCTGCTTCTCCTCCTGCGGCATCTTTTCAAACGCGGCAGGCTGGATCACCTCCCCTTTATTGTCCAACGGTGCAAAGGCGAATCCAGCCGGCGTATGCAGAAAACGCACGTTGCGTTCTCCGGCTTCAGCCGCCAACTCGGTGAGCGCCTTGTCACGGCGTTCGCCCAACTCCTGTTCGAGTTTTTCTACGCGGGAATGGTATTCCTCGGTTTCGAAGGCCGCCGGTATTGCCGATCCCAGATCGTCGATCAGTTGTTCCATATCGTCCCGGAGCTTTGATCCGCGTCCCGCGGGCAGGCGCAAAGCACTGGGTTTGTGCGGTTGCTCGAAATTGTAGACGTAACACCAATCCGACGGCGTCTCGCGTGTGCCCGCCTGCCTTTCGAGTATGCTCTTGACGATGGTGAACCGTCCCGTACCCGACGAACCCATAGCGTAGATGTTGAATCCGTCGCGATCGATACCGGTGCCGAAACTTACCGCTTCCAGGGCTCGGGGTTGACCGATTACGTCGCTGAACTGGCCCAGTTCCTCCGTTGTCGCGAACGGCATATGAGCTTCATCGCACGCACGGTAGAGGGCTTCAACCGGCAAAGGGTCGTTTCCAGACATGATCAAATTCCGCGTTGTGAGTGCTGATTCAGTTTGTTACCTCTGCTCCCTCTGCACCATGACGAAAGTCAAATTGCCGTCCCTGAATAATCAATCGCAGAAGCCTCGCGCACAAATCAGGCGGTCGAATTCTGACGGCCGCCAAAGGCAGTTTCACCCGACTTCCATCGCCTATCGCTGCCCCTGCAGGCCGGTGCCCGGAGCTTCCTTTCGTAGCCTAAGCGCAGTGCATGGTGGTTTTCAACAGCCGCTTTACGCCGCCCGTCGTGCGCGAATTCAATACATCGTTTTTCTCCAGCCACCCCCGTCTTGCCTGTACGACTCCATGATCGAGATTGCCCAGCTCATGGGTGCTGTGCGCATCGCTGTTGACGCAGACCAAGACGCCCGCGTCCCGGGCCATTCGGCAGAACACATCGGTCAAGTCCAACCGTTTTGGCTGGCCGTTCAATTCCAGAAAACACCCGCGGTCGGCTGCCTGGCGAATCACGCGCTCCATATCGACGTCGTAACCCTCTCTGCGTCCGATCAGCCGGCCGCCGGGATGCGCCAGAATGGAAAAACAGCCATGATCCATGGCCCGCAGTATGCGTTCGGTCTGTTTCCTGCGCGGCAATTGGAAATGGCTGTGCACCGCGCCTATTACCAGATCGAGCCGGGCGAGTACGGTGTCCGATAAGTCCAGGGAGCCGTCTTCGAGAATGTCCACCTCTATTCCCTTGAAGACGGTGATTCCGCTGACGGCTTCGTTGACGCGATCGATCTCCTCGAGCTGGCGCATGAGGCGTTTCTCATCGAGACCACGCGCTACGGCAAGATGTTTGGAGTGATCCGTAACGGCGATGTACTGCAATCCAAGATCCCTAGCGGCCAACGCCATGGCTTTGATCGTCGCCTTGCCGTCGCTGGCGCGCGAGTGGGTATGCAGGTCTCCCCTCAGATCCTTACGCTCAATCAGATGCGGCAGGTCCCGGCGACGCGCCGCCTCGATTTCCCCACCGCCCTCGCGGAGTTCGGGCGCAACCCATGGAAGGCCCACTGCCGCAAACACCTGTTTCTCGGTCTTGCCAGCGATGCGTCGTTTGCCCTTGAATACGCCGTATTCGTTGATCTTCAGGCCCCGCTTCTGCCCCAGTCTCCGCACCTGGATGTTGTGCGACTTGCTGCCCGTGAAATAGTGCAGCGCTGCGCCGAAACTTTCTCGATCCACGGCGCGGACATCGACCTGCAGGCCGCTTCTCAAGATCACGGTCGACCGGGTCGATCCCGAAGAGACGACCCGCTGTACGTCCTCGTAGTCTGCGAATCGACGCATTACCAACGCCGTATCCGTGGCCGTCACCAGCACGTCGAGGTCGCCGATGGATTCCTTGCCCCGCCGGTAACTTCCGGCCGGGACCACTTCAGCGACGCCCGGCACCGCTCGCAGGAATTCAACGATTTTACCGGCACTGCCGATGGACTCGGTGCGCGACCAACGGGCTTCCTTGGATTTGCCCGCCGTGATGCTGCCGAGGATCTGTTGCTGCAACTTGGGGCCGAAACCGGGAAGTTCGCGCAGGCGACCCGAACGCGCCGCGCGCTCCAGCTGGGACAGGTTCTTGATACCGAGTTGATGGTACATGGCCTGTACGCGCTTGGGTCCCATACCCGGGATCCGCAGCAACTCCTCCAGGCTCGCGGGCAGTTTCCGATGCAGCGCATCGAGTGCCTGCACGCGCCCCGTGCGCAGCATCTCTTCGATCTTGACTGCGAGATCCTGGCCAATGCCCGGGAATGATTTCAGGTCGCGGCCTTCGTCGACGAACACCTGCAGGCTCCTACCCAGACTCTGGATGGTACGCGCGGCATTGCGATATGCGCGCACGCGGAACGGATTCGCGTCGTCGATTTCGAGCAGATCCGCGATCTCGTCGAAGACCTTGGCTACGTCGTCGTTGCTTACGCTCACGGAAGTCTTCATCGGCAACGGCAGACATTGCCGAAACCTGCGGCCTCTGTCCACTGCAAACATCGCCGGGTCTCGGCGGAGATGGGGCGGAGGATGCGCCTGCGGGGAAAATAACGCCCGTTTCCGCGTAGCCGGCACCTTCGGCACCCGTCAACAATTTGACTAGAATCAACAACACATTAATTCGGTAGGGTATGCTTAACGACACTATGGCACGAGGCGGTGCAAGCGACCCCGGCCATTGGGAGCATTTTTCCCACATGGCGGACGTCGGCGTTCGGGGTACGGGAGCCAGCCCGGAAGTCGCTTTCGAGCAGGCCGCAATCGCACTCACTGCTGCGATCACCGACCCGTCCGGGGTTCGAGATGAGCGATGCGTGCAATTAGAGTGCGAGGCCGCTGATCTCGAAGTGCTGTTGTTCGACTGGTTGAACGCGCTGGTCTATGAAATGGCGGTGGAAAAGATGTTGTTTTGTAGATTCCAAGTCCGAATCCACGACTTCCACCTACAGGCGCTCGCCTGGGGAGAGGCGGTGGACCGGGCGCGGCACCAACCCGCAATTGAAGTCAAAGGAGCGACGTATACGGAGCTGCGGGTGGCGCGGAAAGGCGAAAACTGGATCGCGCAATGTGTGATCGACGTATAGCGGGACATTGACGTGAACCGGAATATCCCGATGCGGACATCCGAGTACGCTTGGCGGCTGGAGCCGCAGGGACGCATGCACGTGCCGGTCGTGATTTACGGCGATCGCGACCTGATCGATGGCATGGACGATAAAGTATTCACCCAGGCCATAAACGTCGCTACGTTACCCGGGATCGTCACCGCCAGCTACGCCATGCCGGACGCCCACTGGGGATACGGCTTTCCCATTGGCGGCGTGGCCGCATTCGACGCCGACCGCGGTGGGGTGGTCTCGGCGGGCGGTGTCGGTTTCGATATCTCCTGCGGCGTGCGCACACTGCATTCCGGATTGAAACTGGCCGACATCAAACCCGTGAAAGCGCGGCTTGCCGACGCCCTCTACGAAGGCATTCCCGTCGGCGTGGGGAGCACGGGGAACATCCGCCTCGACGATACCGAGATGAACGCCATGTTGGCCGGAGGCGCGCAATGGGCCGTCGATCGGGGCTGGGGGGACGCGGCGGATCTCGAGCGCATCGAGGAAAGCGGATGCATGCTCGGCGCCAGGCCCGACCAGGTGTCGGCGCGCGCGAAAAAACGGCAAAGAGACGAGATGGGCACCTTGGGGTCGGGTAACCACTATCTCGAGATTCAAGAGGTCGGGACCGTATTCGACGCCGTTGCCGCGGAGACGTTCGGCATACACTCGGGGGATCTGCTGGTCACCATACACTGCGGTTCGCGGGGACTGGGACACCAGATCGGAACCGAGTTCCTGAAGGAGATGGCGGAAGCCGCAGGACGGCATGGCATCGACTTGCCGGATCGCGAACTCGCCTGCGCGCCCATTCGCTCGGCCGAGGGTGAACGCTATCTGGGTGCGATGCGCGCGGCAATCAACTGCGCCCTGGCGAATCGCGAGATCATCACCCACCTCACGCGACAGGTTTTTGCAAACATACTTCCCGACGCCAGACTTGAGCTGATGTACGACGTGTCACACAACACCTGCAAGCTGGAACAACATAAGGTCGACGGCGAGGTGCGCCAACTCTATGTGCATCGCAAGGGCGCTACACGCGCCTTCGGTCCTGGACATGCGGAGCTGCCGGCACGATTCAGAGAAATCGGTCAGCCGGTGCTGATCGGCGGGACCATGGGGACGGCGTCTTATATCCTCGCCGGGAACGCGGGCAACGACAGCCTGTCTTTCGAATCGGCCTGCCATGGTGCCGGCCGCAGCATGAGCCGTCGGCGCGCCACGAAGACCTGGCGCGGACGCAACGTGGTGGACGATCTTGCTACCCGCGGGATATTCATACGCAGCCCATCCATGCGCGGCGTTGCCGAAGAAGCTCCGGGCGCGTATAAGGACGTCGATACGGTGGCGGACGCTTCGGACCGGGCCGGCCTGGCGCGCAAGGTCGCGCGCCTCACGCCGGTGATCTGCGTCAAAGGTTAGCAACTTCCGGGACGACGCGGAAACGTCAGCAACATCGGACCCTTGACTGAGATCATGGCGGATCAACGTTGCAAATGTTGAATTGCGATCTGTATCCTTGATCAAACGAGAGACGATATGCCGGTCAAAAAATTGAAGGAGTTCCTGGACAGTCACCACATCAAATACATCACCATTGATCATTCACCCGTCTATACCGCCCGCGAAGTCGCGGCCTCGACCCTGGTTCCAAGACGGGAGTTCGCGAAAGCGGTCATGGTAAAAATCAACAAAGACGTCGCCATGGCGGTGCTGCCCGCGTCTCGCCACGTGGACTTGAAAAGACTGGCGGCCGCCGCCGGCGTCGATAAAGTCATGCTTGCGACGGAGGAGGAGTTCGAGGAACTGTTTCCGGATTGTGAAGTCGGCGCGATGCCGCCTTTCGGCAATCTGTACGGCATGGACACCTACGTCGACGGCATGCTCAAAGAAGATGACGACATTACTTTTAACGCGGGCACACATACGCAAGTGGTGCGTCTAGCCTATGACGATTTCGAAAGGCTGGTGCAACCCAAGATCGCCGATTTTTCCGTTAAAGAATAGGTGACGGGCGAACAAGGCCTCCTCGAGCCGTGACTGCCGACGAAACGGGGGTGTTGATCAAACACCTGCAGCGACCTGAATTGTTCGACCACCCGGTGACCGCGTTCCAGGTTATGGAAACGCACATTTCTTTCCTGCTTCTCACAGGTGAGTACGTCTACAAGATCAAGAAGCCCGTAAACCTGGGGTTCGTCGATTTCACGACTCTCGCAAAGCGCAGATTCTTTTGCGAAGAAGAACTGCGGCTAAATAGACGCATGACGCCCGAGCTGTATCTCGGTGTGGTGCCGATCACCGGCACCCCGGAGCATCCGCATATCGGCGGCAGCGATAATGTCATCGAATACGCGGTGCAGATGCGCCAGTTTCGCGAAAGCGACCGCCTGGATCACATGCTCCGCGCCGACTGCGTCACGGCAAAGCACATCGAGGAGCTTGCTGCGCACGTGGCGGAATTCCATCGACAGGCGGCGGTGGCCGCGCCCGCTGCCGGCTACTCGACTGCCGATGCGGTTTCTACACGGGCGATGGACAACTTTCCACATATTCGGTCGTGTGTCGCGGGCGCGGCGGACGCGCGGCTCGATCGACTGCAGAATTGGACGCGAACCGCGGCCACGGGCCTGGCCGATACGTTTGCCGCCCGACTCGGAGAGGGACGCGTGAGGGAATGCCACGGCGACATGCATCTGGCTAATATGGTGCTGTTCGACGGCGGCGTGCGCTTGTTCGATTGCCTGGAGTTCAACCCGCAGCTGCGCTGGATCGACGTCGCCAGCGACGTCGCGTTTGCCGTGATGGATCTGGTGTATCAGCAGCGCGAAGACTTCGCACATCTGCTTTGGCAACGTTACCTCGAGCGCACGGGGGACTACGACGCTCTGTCGGTACGGCGTTATTACCTCGTGTATCGGGCGTTGGTCCGCGCCAAGGTCGCGTGCATTCAGAACCGGCAGGCGGCAGCGATAAACCCGTCGCTGGGCGCCGAGGTAGACCGCCACCTCGCACTGGCGGAATACTTCACGCTGGAAAGCGCTCGCACGCCCTTGATCATCACCCACGGTGTGTCGGGCTCCGGAAAGACCTGGCTGAGCGAAGGACTCGTCGAGCGCACCGGTCTCGCTCATATCCGTTCCGATATCGAACGGCTGCGCTTGCGTCTACCAGCCGGTGAACGCTACAGCGCGTCCAACGTCTCCCGCGTTTATAGTCGCCTGCTCGAGCTCGCGCAACGGATCCTGGAACGCGGTTACGCGGTCGTCGTGGACGCCACGTTTCTTCGCGCCGAACAGCGCCGGCTGTTCCGCCATCTGGCGATACGCCTCGGCGTTCCGTTTCACATCCTGCATTGCGATGCCGGTCGAGCGACGCTGCGGAAACGCATCCGAACGAGAGCCGAGGCGAATACCGACGCTTCCGAGGCCACCGAGGCGGTCATGGAGGCGCAAATGAAGGCGCAGGAACCGCTGTCCGCGGAGGAACCCGCCCTGGCCACGAGCGTGGACACCTCCAGGCGCATCGACTGGGCGGGCCTCGTCACCGCTGTAGATCTCGACGCGCGCCGGTTTTCTTTGCCGGCGTCCTGAACTCCGCCTTTGACATTGCGCCGACGATGGATAGTATGCCGGAGGTGCCTGGCCGAGCCGCTCGTCTCGAGGCGCCCGGCAAACGAACAAGCGGAATGACCAAGGGAGCATTCATGCAACCAGCGACCATCGAGCCGACGCCGGCGTTGTTGAAAAATCCTGTCCGCCGGTACTGGCTTGCGACACGACCCCCTTTTCTCACGGTTACCGTGGCGGGTGTGCTCAACGGCATCGCCTACGCGAGATACGGGGGGGTACCGATACATTGGCTTCTCGCCCTAGTCACGCTGATCGGGGCCATGCTCATTCACGCCGCAATCAATGTATTGAACGATTATTACGACGCCGTGAACGGAACCGATCGGATCAACGAAGAGCGCGTATATCCTTTTACCGGAGGAAGCCGATTCATCCAAAACGAGGTGTTCACCGAACCGCAAACCTTGAATTACGGCTTGCTGCTGCTTGCAACCGGCGTCGGCATAGGTGTGGCGCTGACCTTCGTCACGGACACGCGCTTGATCGCCTTCGGTTTGATCGGTGTGTTCGTGGGTTGGGCTTATTCGGCACCGCCCTTCAAACTGAACAGCAGAGGTTGGGGTGAGCTATGCGTAGCATTGGGGTTCGGCATCCTCATCCCCATGGGCGCGGAATTCGTCCAGCGGCAGGCGTGGCACTGGACGTCGCTGCTGGTTTTTCTGCCCTACGGGCTGCTGGTGACCAATATTCTCTACATCAACCAGTTTCCCGATCGAGCGGCGGATTCCACAGCGGGAAAACACCACTGGGTCGTACGCCTGGGTCCGGAGCGGGGAAGATGGATCTACGCCGCGAACATAGTGGTGGCCGGGAGCATTCTCGTTGCCGCCGGCGCGTTCGACGTGGTTCCGACAGCAACCCTGCTGTCGTTGCTTCCGCTCGCGATCGCAGCGCAGGCGGCGCGGATGTTGGTCCGCGACGCCCGTCAACCGGCGCGGCTGGCGGCGCCGATAAAGCTCACCATCGCCGCCGCTTTGGCCCACGGCGTAATACTGGCGACGGTGTTGGGCTTTGCGGCTCCCTCATCCTGAGATCCCCGGCGTGGAAAGCGTCCGGGACGTACCCGCAGCACGGCTCGATCCTCCGGAGTTCAAACGGCCCACGGTGACCTCCATCAGCGCCAGCGCCGAGAACACCGCGTCCCGGACCGCGTCGCTCAATTGCACCTTGTGCCCCACGGCCATGTAGCGGTGTTGGTCCAGCTCCACAGGTTGAATTGCCGCTTCATGCCCGGCGCCCCGCAGCACCGCGGTGATGGCCGCGCCGATCTGCTTGTCCGCCGCGTCAAAAAAATAAAGCCGCTCAAGGCGGTCACAATAGAGCGCACTGCCGGAGTCCAACTGTATGACGATATTCGCTTCGTAGATACGTTCTTCGTCGGGGGTGCACCCGCGAATCACTCTATCGACCACGGAAGGAACGCTCAATATGGCAACTCCCCGGGATTCGGCCGCATCCCGAAAGCGGGTGGATGTAACATGGAGACCGTCGTACTCGTATGGGCGTGGTAGCTGAAATTCTGGACTTGATACGAGACCTGGACGAGAAATTTTCTCTGCCGCGTGTTGACCGAGTCTACCTGCCGCCGGTGCGGATAGACAAGCGGCACGCCGACTTCGGCCTGGTGCTCCTGGATGACCGCAGCGCAGGGCTGTTCTACATACCGGAACAAAGGCCGGTGACGCCACTGGACCGGGGGGAAGCCGAATCCCTGATTGGTTTGAGCGCCTGGCATCTGGCGCGCGAGCTGACCTCCTCCGATCTCGCACGCAGGGCGCTGGCGTTTGGCGCCGCGAGCGCCATCACCCAGCATCTGTTCGATCGCGCCGGCTATGAGCTTAGTGACGCGAAGGGCGTAGATCCTGTGCCGGGAGATCATGTAGGCATGGTGGGGCTGTTCCCCACCATGGTCGACCGGTTTCGCGCCCAGGGTATCCGCTTGACCGTAATCGAGAAGCGTGCGGACCTGGTGCAGACCGACAAGAATTTCGAAATCACGCTGGATCCCGCTCGGCTGAACGGCTGCAATAGGATACTGTGCACCGCCGCCACCCTGCTCAACGGCTCCATAGACGAGATCCTCGAAAATTGCCGCAAGGCCGAGTGGGTTTCGGTCATCGGGCCATCGGCCGGTTGCCCGCCGGACCCGCTGTTTACGCGGGGTGTACAGGCGGTAGGTGCAACCAGAATCACGCAACCGGAGACTCTGCTGGAACGCATGCAGGCAGGTGCAAAATGGCGGGACAGCATAACAAAATATACCCTGTTGCGCGGCCGGTATCCGGGATTCAAGAGCTTGCTGCAACGGGCGCTTCGACGCTCTACGAATGCGTAACACGCAGCTACCACCAGCGACCAGCGCGCAGCTCGAGGCGGCGATCCAGCGGTTGACACTCCGGTTGCACAACGAAAACTCATGCATGCGCGACATGAGCGTTTGCTTCGGACCGGGTGCGCGGGATTGCCCGGCGCGGTTCCCAACACCCGGATCTGCGCCTTGGCCTGACCACTGAGATTGACGGCCGACGCGCCGACGCTCGATCCTGCGGCTGTTTGGGATTGCTCTTGTTCACACCGCGGTTCGTCGCGCAATAATCGAGAGATCGCGTTCGTGTTTACCGTGTTTCGTCCCAATGTCGCCGGAAACATTTCAGGAGATACGGGGTCTATTTCGATGTTAGATGAGGCAAGACAATCGAAGAATTCGGCTACAATTCATAAGAATGTTCCTGCAAAGGTCGGTGCAATGCGTAGACCCTTTTCTGTTTTTCTGCTGATTTTCGGTGTCGCGATCACACCGCGTGGAAACGCTCTGCTGTTTACGTGCCTGGACATACCCCTGGAGGGGACAAAGTCGTTGCAAATAGACAGGGCCTATCTGTTCAAGACCCGGATCTTTCAAGACATCCCTGACAGCGAGGAAATTCACATATCAAAATTCTTTACCTCGAAGACCACGGAGATATCTTTCGCCCGCATAGAGGGCTCGCCCGACTTTTTCACTGTGACCACGAACAACCATCCCGAGCAACTCGCCTATCTGCTGGCGTGGGTCAGCAACCGGGAACGCGACGGTACCTGCGCCATCGAGCTGCAGGGGTACAGCAACGGCGACGTGACGCGCGAGTTTCTCCAGATCTTGGCCATATACCCGGAAGGTACTTTGGCAGTCGGTTTGCCGAATAAGACCGATCGTCAGGGATTGATTCTTCTGGCGACGGACGAAGGTATTTAAGAAACGCAGGACCACATCCAAATTATTCCAAGCGCCCATGCAATTGCGCTTCGCCAGGCGCAGGTTGCGTTAGACCCCGTTATTCGCCTCCCACCCCTCTTAGATAAGGAAGTCCATGACGTACGCCGTCGACCGCTACGCTATGAAGCGCCGAAACGAGACCATGACGAAGAAGAGCAAGGCTGCCGCCGATCACTGACGAAACGGAGACAAGCTGCTGTTCGAATTTGCGCTCCTCTATCGTCCAGCACGTGGCGCTGGCGCCCGGCCCCGGTAGGAGCCGATCACGTCTTCCCCCCTCGGGGCTATCCCAGGGCGTGCGCATGCGGCGGTCGCTGCGTCACACCCTGTTGTCCCCCTGGTGCGGTCAATCTGCGCATACGAAGTGCGGTGACGACGGAACAAAGGATCATAAAATGCGTGCGCGTGCGGGAGTGTATTGAGAAATGGCGGTTATAATATCGGGCCTTCAGGGCCATCATAGGGCAGAATTCGGAATGTCACTGAAAATGAATGTTCAACGCCGGCCGTCGCCGAACCCGCTCGACCGGAATAATTATACTTTTAAATCATTTGGTTACGTAGTTGCCGCTCTATTCACCGTATTGCCGCTTACCGCCGCCGCGGATGCCGGACTGCGGATCGAGTTGAACAAACTCGAGCAGGTGGACGAAGCCTGCCGTGCTTACTTGTTGTTCGAAAACGGAACGGAGAACGCCTTTCGATCGTTGAAGCTGGACCTGGTCATGTTCGGACAGGACGGCGTGATCACCAAGCGGCTTGCAGTTGAAGGCGGTCCGCTTGCCAAAGGGAAAACCAGTGTAAAGCTGTTTGAGATCTCCGGCTTGAGCTGTGACAGCATCGCCCGTGTATTACTCAATGACGTTATCGACTGCCAGGATGTCAACGGAGATATAGACGACTGCGTCGGCGCAATTGCGACGAGTTCAAAGAACGAAGTGGATTTCTTCAAGTGAATGCTCTAGTGATGGAAAGATGATGCGGTATTCGCGTTGGAGTCAAGAGACGTAGGGTATGGAGGATCTGGTAACGAGAGTAACAGAGGCGCTGCGACTGGGTGGCCCGGTGCTGGTGATTCTGTTTATTCTGTCGACCGTTGCCCTGGCCATCGTCATCATAAAGCTACTGCAGTTCACGATCCTTCGTGTCAGAGATCAAGGGTTTGTCACACTGGTGCTGAATCATTATCAATCAGGAAGAATTCAAGACGCTCTGCAGGTCTTGGGAAAACGCCGAAGCCCCGTGGCCAGAGTGCTGGAAGTAGCGATTCAGGGTCAACAACGCAGAGATCTGAGCGAACATGTCATACGCGAAGAGGTGGATCGCGTGGCAACGGAGAACCTCGAGCAACTCCGGTCTTATCTTCGCGGACTGGAGGTGATCGCCACCTTGAGTCCGTTGCTGGGCCTGCTGGGCACCGTTCTCGGCATGATTGAAGCCTTTCAGCAACTCGAACAGGCGGGGAACCGGATCAACCCCTCCATCCTTTCGGGAGGCATATGGGAGGCCCTGTTGACGACCGCTGCCGGACTGGCCATAGCAATTCCGGTACTGGCGGTGCTGAATTGGCTCGAACGCGTAGTACAACGGACGGCGCACATAATGGAGAGTTCGGCGACCCAGGTATTCACGGCGGCGATACAGCGGCAGCCCTGGACCCATGGAATCCCCAACCTACACGCAACTACTCGTCAGGGCGTCGAATAGCGCCATCCGACGAAGACGGCCACTGGTCAGTCTCACGCCGCTCGTCGACGTGGTTTTTATACTGCTCATATTCTTCATGCTTGCTTCCAGCTTTTCAGATCAACGTGCAGTGGCGCTGATGACGCCCGCAGCGGGCGAAACCGCGGGCAACTCGAAAACCGTGCTGGTCCGACTGAAGCGCAACGGCAGCTTGGATCTCAACGGCGAACCCATCACCATGAACCAGCTTCAGGCGCGGGCGGCCGGTTTCATACAGACGGTCGGCGAACGCCAGTTCCTGGTGCAACCGGACAAGGGAGTGGCGTTACAGCGGGTTGTCGCGGTACTGGACGCACTCTATGCCACTGGGATTCAGGAGATCTCACTCATAAAAAAATAGACATTTCAGTATGAAACTTCGCAGAAGCGGTGACCAGGATTACAAGGAACCGGCGATAGTTCCATTGGTGAACATCGTGTTTCTGCTGCTGATTTTTTTCATGCTGCTGGGCCGGATAACCGCGCCGGAAGCGCTCGATGTGATTCCACCCTTTTCCACCAGCGGTGGCCAAATAGAAAATCAGCGAGACATCCTGATACTCGTTTCAGCCGACGGACGGCTGGCGCTCGAGGACACGGAGATGGAACAGGATCTGTTGTTGAGTGCGATATCGAAACTGTTGGAGGAAGATCGGTCTATGCGAATCAGAATCAAGGCCGATTCGAGCCTGGATGCGGTGACTTTGATTCGACTAATGGAATTGCTCAAGGAAACGGGTGTCAAAACCCTGTTGTTGTTGATTGAGCGTCCACAAGACCAATGGTAATCCACGCAGGTCATTGGGTTTCGGCGTTGTCCGTCGCCAGCGTCGCGCACGTTGCGGCTTTGATCTGGTTGAGCCAGCCGACCGCCCGGGTTGATCCGCCCAAGGTAACGACCGGTATAGTCATCGCCTTGGAGGACAGTCAATCACTATCGCGCGATACTCCTTCGCCGTTGCATCCACCGTCGGATTCGGCGCACGACCTCGAAGCCCCGACGCTGATATCGGAGCGCGGCCCGACCCCTGTTATGCAACAACCGGCGCCGACGAATACGGACGAGCCAGCGTTGACTCAACCCGAGACGACTCCGCCCGAACCCTCCATGCGCCTGTCCCCGGATTCAGCCGACGAGCCCGCGGTGGAAGCAACGCCGGCGATTGCCACACCTTCGTGGGCGCACGAGATCGCCACCGTGTCGCCGTCGGAAATACCTCAACCTTCCATTGTCGCTACCGAGTTTCGTCCCGAGACGATATCCGGACAAACGCCGGTGATTCGTGGAGACCGAATCAAACAACCCGTCTCCGGCTTAGCCATACCACCGACCGCAGCGGGCGAGCCGCAGATCAGGAGCCTCACCGGCGCAGAAACACCCTACTACGAGTCCCCCGTCGGCACCGAAACCCATGAGACCGTCAAGGAACCGCCACGGACCGTTTACGAACACGCCCAGACCGGTGAAGTCGTCGCGACGATCGATGAACCGAAACACACCGTCGCAACCATGCAATTGGAGCCGGTACATGCCGGCGATACCGTAGACCGAGACTTACTGCCCATTGAAGCGATGTCGCCGCCGCAGCAGCCGGTGGAGAAAGACATCGATGCGATCGAGAACAGCGCCGCCGAAGGCCTGGAAACATCGCGGTCGAGGACCCCGGCGCAAGCCGTGTCGCTGGCGCCGTCGGAAGGCGTGGTCGCGCACGCGGCGCCAGCGACCGTCGTCTCTGAACCGCAACGACCGGTGCTTGGTGTGACCGCGCGCTACGCGGGTCTACTGAAGGGTTGGCTGCAGCGCCACATGCGCTATCCGCGCGAAGCCTGGCTGGCCGGAGTTCAAGGCACCACCGTGCTGCGGTTCAGCATCGATCGCGACGGCAAGGTAATGGCATCCAGCCTGGAACGCAGCTCAGGCCACAAACTTCTGGACAGGGAGGCGATACAAATGGTGCGGCGAGCGGATCCGTTCCCCGCCATACCTTACGAGATCGCCGGACACGAATTGGAACTGCGCGTGCCGATCGTTTTTTTCATAAGAGATTTCGAACGCCAGCGGGAAATGCCTCCCATCTACCTGGATTAGCCCGCGAATTCAGTGGGCTACCACCAACTGCGCGAACCGCACCGCGAGGATTTCTTCCGCTTGCGTTTGCCCGGTTTCGTCTTTTTCGAGAACGACGAGCTTTTGACTATCCGGAGGACCCAGCGGTAACACCATTTTCCCGCCGGACTTGAGCTGCTCCAACAGGGGAGTGGGGACGTGCTCCGGAGCGGCGGCGACAACGATCTTGTTAAACGGTGCATTTTCACTCCAGCCGTAGTAACCGTTTCCGAAGCGGACCTTGATATTTTCGATTTCAGGGATTCGTGTCAAACGTTCCATCGCGTCCCGGGCCAGATCTTCGACGACGTCGACCGTGTATACTTCGGAAACCAGGCGACTCAACACCGCCGCCTGATAACCCAAACCGGTCCCGATCTCTAAAACGCGATCGTCTTCGCTCAAGTCCAGAAGATCCACCATGAGCGCGACGATGAAAGGTTGTGAGATGGTCTTATCGTGGCCTATCGGAAGTGGACCGTCCTCGTAGGCGTAGGCCTGAAACTCCTCCGGGACGAATTCGTGGCGAGGGACGTCGCCCATCGCCTCCATAACCCTGGGATTCAGCATCGAACGGCCTGTCATTTCGCCGGACATCTGCGCATGGGCATTAATGACCTTCAACATCATGCGGCGCAGTTCGGTAAACGCGATCTCGGCCATGGTCGGAGCCCACCCTTTCGATGCGAGTCAGCATCCACCCAATCACACCCTTTGTCAAGAGCACTTCGTCGTACCGCCAAAAGGCGAAGCAGTGCGTATGCCGATCGATTGGCGACCGCTATTTGGGGTGCACCGCGCGATGCACCACCCGGTCAAATACATGAGACTTCGGAACGGGAAGCTGCTCAGCTTTGTTGAATCATTCGTGCCTCAGACGCAATTGCGGTTCTCCCGGACAACCGAGCGCGTCCTTGGACCAGTGTCCCGCAATGGTGTTCAACGACGGTTCTATTCGCCGCCTGTTCCGCGACTTGCGCCTACATCGCCGGCGCAGGCCCCACCACAGCATCGCCACCGACAGCGCAATTAAGCACAGCAATCCGCCAACAGGCACTGCTCCGAGAGTCTTCTTCGCAATCTTGACGGCGCGCGAACCGTGTTTGACGCGGCGCGCGACCGCGGCAACGTTTCCTCCTTGCGCCTGTACGCGGCGGATACCCTTATTGCCGAACAGCGCGGCCAGCACATAAGCGTCCCGGGCGTTGACCTTGGCGGCAGCGGTGAGTGCCGCGAGATCGTCCACCGTCTCCACCGATGCCAGGGCGCCGCGAAGTGGACCGGGCCCCAGGCGTAACGCGGCCGTGCCGATATTTTCCGCAAGAGGCGTCAAGCGTTGGAAATCACCGGATCGCAACGCCCGCCGACTGAGTTCCCGGATCGTGGCAAACAATCGAGGAGTGAAGGCCCTTTCTTTAGCCAGCCATTTCAGAAAGGCCGGCGCCCAATCGATCTCGGGGACCAGCGTGGTGGCCAGACCGACCGACGACAATGCCAGCACGACTTCATCTCCGGTTCCGTAATGCAACTGTTTCCAGCCTTGTACCGCCACATCACGGATGTCTCCGACGACGAAAAGATCGAGCGACAGACTTCCCAATAGACCGGGAAAGTCCTGCGGTTCACCGGTGATCGCGCCTTCGGCGAAGCGGACGGCGTAACGGCCCATTCCATTCAACGTCTGCTCCGCGGTTGCCGCCAACGCCGCCGCCCGCTCGGCGTCACCGAGATCCGGCCGATCCATCACGAAATCGGCGAGCCACTTGGCTTCGATCCATCGCTGTGCCCGTGCCAGCTCTTCAGCAACATCCATCGGATCGGACGTCAACACCATCGCACCGCCCCCGTAGCGGTCTTTGAGCTCGAGAACAGTAACGACTAAAAGCAGCGCAGCGAGTAGAATCGCAGTGATTCGTATCAAGGCGTCCACCATGAATACGTCAAGAACATAGAAACAAATATAGCACGCGCACCACCATCGTTGTGCGTCCGGGGCCGCGTGATCCTGACACCACGTAATCTAAAGAGCCGCACCGGCAAAGTAGAAGTACAATTTGTCGTCATTGCGGCCGGTATGTCGTCGCCAAGTAATACGGCCGCTCGGCTGTTGTGCCGCGGCTCTATGCACTACAATTCGCAGCCTCATTTCAGCGTCTCATTCTGCAGCTACCATGATTCCGGATTCCGGCGGTCGCATACGCGAGATCCCCTACAACTACACTTCGTTCTCGGACCGAGAAATCGTGATTCGGTATCTCGGCGAAGACAATTGGGAGATTTTGGACCGCTTGCGAAGTTCGAGACAAACCGGTCGCTCTGCGCGCATGTTGTTCGAAGTGCTGGGCGACATGTGGGTGGTCAGGCGGAATCCGTTTCTTCAAGACGATCTGCTTGCGAACGAAAAACGACGGGATACCCTGGTACAAGCGATGCACCAAAGACTCGATCAGATCGTCGATCGGGCACAAGGAAACATCGAGGCCCTGGCGCTGGCCGATTCCGCCCGGGCAGCGCTGGTGCGCTTCACCGACTGGTTCGGATATATTGCCACGCAACGCCGAAGGGTGCGAAAAAGGCTGCACCGTTGTACGCACGCGGATAACATCGATTTCGGGGGGTTCGCCCGCGTCGCCCACGTCACCGATGCCACCGATTGGCGCGTCGAATTTCCACTGGTAGTGATCTATCCGGATTACGAGGAGGAGACTTCTCCAATAGTCCGAGCCTGTATCGAACTCGGATTGACAATCGTTCCGCGAGGTGGCGGCACCGGTTACACCGGCGGTGCCGTACCTCTCAGCGAAGATACGGCGGTAATCAATACAGAGAAACTGGAAAAGCTGGACACCGTCACGACGGTCACGATTCCAGGGTGCGAAAAGCCCGTCGCCACGGTACGCGCGGAGGCCGGCGTCGTGACTCGCTGCGTAGCGGATCTGGCGGCACGACGGAACAAGGTATTCGCGGTGGACCCGACGTCCCAGGACGCCTCCACCATCGGCGGCAACATTGCCATGAATGCCGGCGGTAAGAAAGCCGTGATGTGGGGTACCACACTGGACAACCTGCTGTCTTGGCGCATGGTGACCCCGAACGGAGACTGGCTGGAGGTGCGTCGTCATGAACACAATCTGGGTAAGATCCATGAACAGAAAGTCGTCCAATTCGAGGTCACCCGCTTTCCAGAACTCGGAGCAGAGCCGGTGGGAGAGCCCGAGATACTGAGCTTCCCCGGCCATTCGCTACGCAAGCAGGGACTCGGCAAGGACGTCACCGACAAGTTCCTGGGCGGCTTACCCGGCATTCAGAAAGAAGGCTGCGACGGCATCATCACATCCGGGGTTTTCGTACTTCACGACGCGCCCAATTTCTTCCGCACCGTATGTCTCGAGTTTTATGGCGACGATCTTCGACCCGCCGTGCGCACGATCGTGGAGATAAAGGACCTCATCGAGGGCCTGGGCCAGGCAGAACTGTCCGGGCTGGAGCACATGGATGAGCGCTATTTGAAAGCCGTCGATTATTCGCCGAAAGCGTCCCGCGGCGAACTGCCCAAGATGATCCTCCTGGCGGACGTGTGCGGGGACGAGGAAGATGCAGTCGCCCAGGCCGCCTCTCAAGTCGTTCGGCTCGCCAACTTGCGCGGTGCGGAAGGATTCATTGCCGTCAGCGAAATCGCCCGTCAGCAATTCTGGCTGGATCGTTCCCGCACCGCGGCGATAGCGGCGCATACCAACGCGTTCAAAATCAATGAAGACGTAGTCATCCCCCTGGAACGACTCGCGGATTACAACGAGGGCGTAGAGCGAATCAATATCGAGAAATCGATACTGAACAAACTGCGCATCATCGAGGCGGTGTGCGTCTACCTGGAGGGGGACCTGGGACTCCTGTCGGCGGGTCATCGCCTGGAACTCAGTGACGAGACCAAAGCAATTGTTGACGAAAAACGCTGCACCGCGTTGAACGTGCTGCGTACCGTGGAGAAGCGCTGGCGTACGGTGCTCGAGCATCTTGACGAGCCGGCTGCTCGTTTGATTCCGGATATGATCGAAACTCATGGCTCCGACCTCATTCGCAAAAGCAGTTTTCTGGAACTTCTACTGCGCCGTCAGCTGCGTATTTCTTATCGCGAAGAAGTGGAGAAACCCCTCAAAGAACTATTCGGCGGTGGGGACATGCTGGTCGTGAGAGACCGCCTGGACGCCATACATGCCGATATTCGCACCAGTCGACTGTTCGTCGCATTGCATATGCATGCAGGCGATGGAAACGTGCATACCAACATCCCTGTTAATTCGAACGACTATGAAATGCTCCACGAAGCGGAAAGAATCGTCGACAGGATCATGGATCTGGCACGTTCGCTCGGCGGCGTCGTTTCCGGTGAACATGGCATCGGTTTGACCAAGCTGCGTTACCTGGATTCCGATGTGTTGCAGGCCTTTGCCGACTACAAACGGAGGGTAGATCCATGGGGACATTTCAATCGGGGAAAACTTCTGACGGGATCGGGATTGCAGAACGCATACACACCCTCGCTTCGACTGGTTCAACAAGAGGCGCTCATTCTGGAAGAAAGTGAATTGGGCAAACTCAACGACTTGATCAAGAACTGTTTGCGCTGTGGAAAATGCAAGCCCTGGTGCAACACCCACGCTCCGAGAGCAAACCTTCAGTATTCACCGCGCAACAAGATTCTCGCGACGGGCCTCATCATCGAGGCCTTCCTCTACGAAGAGCAGACCCGTCGTGGCCTTTCGCGCAGACATTTCGATGAAATGAACGACGTCTCGGATCACTGCACTGTTTGCCACAAGTGTCTCAACCCCTGTCCGGTCGACATCGATTTCGGGGATGTTACCGTTCACATGCGGAAGATACTCAAGGAGCGCGGAAAACGGCGATCCAGTATAGGCACGATGTTGACCATGGCCTTTTTGAACTTGAAGCATCCCACAGCGATCAGTATCCTGCGCAAATTGTTGATAGAACTTGGGTTCAAAGCACAACGCGCGATGTACCGCGCGTGCCGAGATATACCGCGGCTTCGCAGGCTCAGGCATCGCCCACCGGCGACAAGTAACAGGCCGGCGATCACGGACCAAGTCATACATTTCATCAGCCGCCCGTTGTCGCGCAAGCTGCCGCCCAAGCCGATGCGGTCGCTACTCGACTTCGGCAGCAGGGACACGGTTCCGATCCTGCGTAATCCCCTCAAGGTAAACCATGATTCCGATGCGGTGTTCTATTTTCCCGGCTGCGGCTCAGAAAAGCTGTTCAGCCAGATCGGTCTCGCCGCACTGGCAATGCTCTACGACGAGGGCGCGCAGACGGTGCTGCCCCCGGCCTACCTGTGCTGCGGTTACCCGCAGACCTCCGGCGGCGACATCGGCAAGGGCCACCGCATCACCACCGAGAACCGGGTGTTATTCCATCGCATCGCCAATTCTCTCAACTACCTCGACATCAAGACCGTGCTGGTCTCGTGCGGGACGTGTATGGATCAACTGCTGCAATACGAATTTGAGCAGATATTCCCCGGTTGCCGCCTGCTCGATATTCACGAATATTTGATGGAAAAGGGCGTCGCCGTCGACGGCAACTCAGAGGTGCGATATCTGTTTCACGATCCGTGTCACAGTCCGATGAAGACCCATAGCCCGCTTGTCGTGGCATCCACCCTGACCGGGCGACCGGTTACATTGTCGGACCGTTGCTGCGGCGAAGCGGGAACCTTTGCTGTCTCGCGTCCGGACGTCGCGACTCAAGTAAGGCTGCGCAAGCTTCAAGAACTGAGCGGAGGAATCCGCGAGCTGACCGGAGAAGACCGCGCGGTCGATGGAAATGTGAAATTACTGACTACCTGCCCGTCGTGCCAGCAAGGCCTCGGGCGATACGTCGAGGAAACCGCACTGGATACCGACTATGTGGTGGTTGAGCTGGTGAGGCAATTACGCGGCGAGCGCTGGATGCAAGAATTCGTGCGCGAAGCGAACTCGGGCGGCATTGAGCGGGTGCTGCTTTGACCGGCGTAACCTTCGCCGAGGCTTAGCGACGTCGGAGCCGGGGATCCGTCCGTCTGCCTGCCGATAAACTGTTCAATTATCTTGTACCTCTGCTAAAATTTTTCTTAGATCGATCCAATAACAATAGGCCCAGGCCTGCCACGGGATATAACGACGACGCGATGGATAAACGACGATTTCTGCAGACGGCCGGGGGGTTATTCCTGACCGTGTCGGCGGGTGGCTTATCCATACCGGCGTACGCTTCACTCTGCCGACCCGATGATCCGTACCGCAGTAAGATTCGAAATTTTGAGGCGAATCACACCGGCGACATTTTTTTATCTGCGGAACAGATGGCGATCCTTAAATCCGTCGTCGCAAGGCTACGCCGCGTTCGCGGCATCGTCGGCCATGGAAGGTTCGCCCTGGTAGGATTCGATGAAATGCTGGCCGTGGCGCGCAACTACCGAAAGGTCGGCAAATTCCCGAAGAAAGAATTGGATTTTCTCGAGGATATTTTTTACCGGGACGCCGCGTGTTACGGCTTTCTCGGCGAAAAGGTACTGAATGGGCTCACTGATCAAGTTCGAAAGAAAGACAGCACCGCCATTCGCCGCACCGGGCAGTACCTGTTCAAGGGCGATCCCTTGCACACTTACAATGCCCTGAGTAAGAAGATCGGCGGAGACGTTATTTTGACTTCCGGCGTCCGCGGCATGGCCAAGCAAATGTATCTTTTCCTGGCCAAAGCGCTTAGAACGAAAGGCAACCTGTCCCGCGCGTCCCGATCTCTGGCGCCCCCGGGTTATTCGTTCCACGCGGCGGGAGATTTCGACGTTGGCCAGCGCGGCTGGGGGGTTCGAAATTTCACCAGCGATTTCGCGCAGACGGAGGTGTTCAAGAAATTGGTCGATCTGGGGTATGCACGATTACGCTACCCCGCAGACAATCTTCTCGGGCTCCGATACGAACCCTGGCACATCAAGATCGCTTGAATCTCCCCGCGCTTATGCGCGGAGAATCGTCCCGATGTGGCCGGGATGTTCTGGACCCGGTCGTCTGTCGGCAGAGCCGCTTCCGACCTCGTCCGTCGCCCGTTCTCGTGGCTCAGGCACGGGGTTGTGTTCCGGGACAAATCCGCGCCACAAGGTTTCCGCTATATCCGCCTCGCACCGCCGCGGCAATGGTACGAACTACACGGCCCGTTGCGATCGGGCATTCCCGATTGACGACGAAAAATGGCAGGGGCGGATTGTCAATTCACCGCCCTGGACTATGCTCTATGCTAGAGAACAAGCAGTTTACAGCGCGGAAAACCGCCTGGAGAATCATGAACAAGTTTAACTGTGCGCGAGAATACCAGTTAAGCAAACGCCGCTATGAAGAGATGTTCATATTTCATGAACACCAGGCCTCCCAGGGACCCGGAGTCGGCGTGAGTCTGGTATCCGTTTCCGTAGTCACAGCCATTATATTGGCCGGCCTGGCCTGGGCCGGCTTTCTGGCCTGACGGACGGGATTTTCCCTGAACCGCCCGATTCACGTCGGAATCGAGACGGCATCGGCGAGATATCCCACGCCGCGCATCTTCAGAACGCACTACCTGGAGTCGCCCTGTGTGCAGCACCGGGCGCTGCGACAAGCAACCGCGTTCACCCCGGTGGTTTGCAGCCGATCCCCAGGACGCTTCCGGCATTGGTAAAGATTTCCGCTGCTATGACGATAATTAGCAGCGACGGTGACCCTTGCATGAGGGCGGTCACCGACACATGCGGCTGCCGACACGGTCGCGGCCAATCGCGGACACCGCATCGCTTGAATCGGCTTACGTACGCTTACTAACTTTCTGATTAATATGAGAAACACGCGCCGATTGCAATTTTGCATTGACGTGGAGAAGCGCCGGCCTTCGGACTAAACTTAAAAAAACTGGAGATACCATAGATGGGGGTATTCTTGTACAAAGGCATGGCTAAATCAGGATCGAAGGGGTTGCTGCCATGAACGAGCATGGCGCGGAGATGCGGCGTGAAGTCCGGTATCAGGTCAAAGGTGAAATAGAGGGGATTTTCGATCTTGGTTCCAACGACGACAACATACCGTTTAAGATCTTGAACGTTTCCAAATCTGGAATGTGTGTCACGACCGGCAAACGATTACCCGACGAGCCTGAGGTGACGATGGTAATCAGTGAGTTGGTTGTGGACGTCAGCGTTGCGTGGATGATCCCGAGTGGATCACCCGGCAAGGGATTCAAATACGGGCTGTGCACGGCGGTCGAAGGGGTCGATTTCGTCGAAGCGCTGCAGCAGCACGGTCTGTTGTCCGAAAACACCATGCGCACAACGACTTCGGACTCCGAGGCCTTCGTGGACGAGTTTTTCCTCGCCACCACCAGCGGTTCGAGTTAATCGCTAGTCGTCAGCACTCGCTTACGCGTGCGCCGACGATTCATTGTATTAAAGCCCCGATACGCCTTGTATTAAAGCCCCGATACGCCTTCGCGCTACTGGATCACCACGCCGGCCGGGTTCGGCGAACCCCCGTCTCAAGACCGTCCGCAGTCTGACCCGCCGCCCGCGGTCGCGATCCACGATTCCTGCGGCGCATCGAGCCCAACGGACCGTACGCCGATTCATATAATTCATATAGTTGAATTTTAAAAAGGCTCTGTTTTAGAATCCGGCTGCGAACGCACCCATCATTTGAGGATCTCCGCATGATCCATTTTCTCGTACACGACTCCGAAGACAGCGTCGGGGTGATCGTCACCGAAGACGTCAAAGCCAATCAGACCCTGACCGGCTGGGTGATGAACGGAGACGCATCTCTCGACATTCAGGTGCTCGACGACGTACCGATCGGGCACAAGCTCGCTCTTCAAGATATAGCGAGCGGCGACACCGTCCTGAAATATGGCCACGATATTGGCCGAGCAATCGCCGATATACCCAAAGGTGGCCACGTCCATGTCCACAACCTGAAAACCAAAAGGTGGTAGCTATGCTAACCGATAGATTTTGGGGATATCGCCGTGAAAACAGCAGGGTCGGCGTGCGGAATCACGTCGTGATTCTACCGTTGGACGATCTCTCCAATGCGGCCGCGGAAGCCGTCGCCAACAACATCAAGGGCGCGTTGGCCATTCCCCACGCCTATGGTCGATTGCAGTTCGGTGCAGATCTCGAGCTGTTCTTTCGAACCCTGATAGGCACCGGATCGAATCCCAACGTCGCCGCGGTCGTCGTCATCGGCATCGAGCCCGGTTGGACCAACCGCGTGGTGGAGGGGATCGCCGATACCGGCAAACCGGTCGAAGGTTTCGCCATCGAACAGATCGGCGACATAGACACCATCGCCGCCGCCAGCCGCAAGGCCAAGGATTATCTGCAATGGGCCTCCGAGCTGCAGCGCGAGGAATGCGGTCTCTCCGATCTCTGGGTATCCGTGAAATGCGGCGAATCGGACACCACATCGGGCTTATCTGCGAACCCAACGGTGGGCAACTTGATCGACAAACTCAATCCATTGGGGGCGACGACGTGTTTCGGCGAGACCTCCGAGATTACCGGGGCCGAGCGCGTATGCGCCTCGCGGGCGAAAACGCCGGAAGTGGCACAGAAGTTCATGGACACCTGGCAGGCCTATATGGATGAAGTCATCGAACCCTATAAAACCAACGATCTCTCGGAAAGTCAGCCTACCAAGGGAAACATCGAAGGCGGACTGACTACGATCGAAGAAAAGGCCTTCGGCAACCTGGAAAAAATAGGGAAGAAGACTCAGTTCATCGACGTTCTGGCGCCAGCTGAGACGCCCGGCAGGGGGGCGGGTCTGTACTTCATGGATACCTCATCCGCCGCTGCGGAGTGTGTTACGCTTCAGGCGGCTGCGGGTTTCGTCGTACATCTTTTTCCGACCGGTCAAGGCAACATTATCGGCAATCCCATCGAACCGGTGATCAAGCTCAGCGGCAACCCGCGCACCGTGCGTACCATGAAAGAACACATCGACGTAGACGTTTCCGGTCTGTTGCGGCGCGAGATGACCCTGGACGAGGCGGGAGATCGTCTCATCGATATGACACTCCGGACCTGTAACGGGAGGTTGACCGCGGCCGAGGCGTTGGGTCATAGAGAGTTCGTGTTGACGAAACTGTATCGAAGCGCATAACCGTTTCGGGCTAACCACGAAAGAGGAGGCAAAATGTTCACGAGTAAGAAGCGAGGCATATTTACGGCTCTGGCCGCGGCGCTGGCATTAACCGCGTCCGTAGCGTCCGCGGAATACCCCGAAAAACCCATCAGTTACGTGATCCCCTTCGGGCCGGGCGGAGAATCCGATATCACCGCTCGCCACCAGCAAGCGTTCTTCAAGAAGAAATTCGGACAGGACCTGGTGATATCCTACAAACCCGGCGGGGGTGGCGCAGTAGGTTGGTCGCAGCTGAACGACATGCCCGGAGACGGCTACAACATCATGGGGATAAACCTGCCTCACATCATCGTCAAGCCCCTGCAGAAGGACGTGGGTTTCAAGACCGACGAACTGGCGTTGATCTACATGTTCCACTACACCCCCGACGCCGTGGTGGTGTCGGACGACAGCCCGTTCAAGACCCTTCAGGACGTGATCGACCACGCCAAGAGCAATCCGGGCAAGATCACCTTCTCGGGATCCGGAAAAGGCACCGCCAACCACCTCGCTCAGGTGACATTTGACAAGCTGGCGGGCGTCAAGACCACCTACGTGGCGTTCAAAGGAACCGGCGCCTCGGTGACCGCGCTGCTGGGCAACCAGGTGACCGGGCAGTGGGGATACACCTCCGTGGGGGCAAAACACGCCGACAAAGTGCGCTTGCTGGCGGTGGCGATGGAGCAGCGGCACCCGCGCTTCCCCGATGTTCCGACCTTCAAGGAACTGGGTTTCGACATCGTCTCCGGCGCGTACCGCGGCATCGCGGTGCCCAACTCCACGCCGGAAAACGTGCGCGAAAAATTGTCCTCCATGATCGGGCAGATAAATGCGGATCCCGCATTCAAACAGAAAATGGAGAACGACGGATTTGCGCTGGTGGACGTGGATTACAAAGGCATGAAGGCATTCATGGACGAGAAGCGGCAGGCCTACGTCGCCGCAGCGAAGGAAGCCGGCGTCATTAAGTAATCCCCGGCTGGTTTGCCTCGGTACTACAAGCGGCGACCGGCTCCATGAACAGTCTGGGTTACCTGCTAGCGGCGCTCACCCCCTACCATGTTGCACTCGCGCTGGGGGGCGTCGTCGCCGGGACCGTCGTCGGCTCACTGCCGGGGCTGACCGCGACCATGGCGGTGGCGGTACTGATCCCGGTCACCTTTTCCATGGAGCCCGCGTCTGCGCTGATCCTGATGGGCGCCATATATACCGGCGCAATCTACGGCGGTGCCTACGCAGCCATCCTGTTGAATACGCCGGGCACACCCTCGGCCATAGCTACCACCTTCGACGGCTTTCCCATGGCCAAACGGGGCGACGGCGACCTGGCCATTACCCTCGCCTGTATCGCCTCGGTATGCGGCGGGCTGGTGGGCGCCGTGTTTCTGCTGTCGCTGGCGCCGCCGCTTGCCAACGTCGCGCTTGCCTTCGGACCGGTCGAGTACTTCTGGCTGGCGATATTGGGGCTTACCCTGATATCGGCGCTGTCCCAGGGGAATCTGCTCAAAGGACTCATCGGCGCGTGTTTCGGGTTGTTGTTGTCGTGCATCGGCGTGGCCGAAATCAGCGCCGATGTCCGCTTGACCTTCGGCAGCCAGACCCTGCTCGGTGGGATCGAGGTGGTTTCGGCGCTCATCGGCCTGTACTGCGTTCCGGTGCTGATCGATCTGGTGGCGACCCCGGACCGCCATTTGAAGGTCGAAGAAGCGTCGCGGGGATTTCGACTGCGGGAAGCCTTGAACATTTCCTGGCGGAGCAAATTCAACCTGGCACGCAGCTCCGTCATCGGCACCCTGGTGGGTATCCTCCCCGGCGCCGGCGGCTCCATCGCCGGCCTGGTGGCTTATTCCGAGGCGCGACGATCGTCGAAGCAACAGGAAAGATTCGGGGGCGGTGCGCCCGAGGGCGTGCAGGCCACGGAATCGGCCAACAACGCGACGGTCGGCGGCGGCTTTATTCCCACTCTGGTGCTGGGCATACCCGGCACACCGCCCGACGCCGTGATCCTCGGCGCTTTGCTTATCCAGGGCGTGCGCACCGGTCCCAACCTGTTCACCGAGCACGGTTCCATCGTCTACGTCTTCATTTGGGGGCTGTTGCTCGCCACCGTGCTGATGCTGCCGACCGGCTTGCTCATCGGACGGTACGCCTACCGCTCCATCGTCACCGTGCCCAAGGCGATGCTGGTACCTACGGTGGCGTTCATGACTCTGATCGGGACCTACTCCATACGCAACAGCGTCTCCGACGTCGTAATCATGACGATCCTCGGCGTCTTGGGGTGGGTATTGGGCCGCTTCGGATTCAGCGCATCGCCCATCGTCCTGGGTCTGATACTGGGATCGATTGCGGAACAGGGATTCGTCCAGGGTTGGATCATCGGTGCGGCGGCGGACAACCTGTGGGGCCAGTTCTTCGGCCGGCCCATTTCGCTGGGCATTTTCGCCTTCATTCTGCTGTCTTTGTTCTCACCGTTGCTGTTGAACCGCCTTCGCGTCAAACGGGAGTTCGCCCGTGCCGACTGACTCCCGCATCAGCCATCACGCCTCGAACGGTGACGGGATCTCTTCCTGCACCAGAGACCTTCCGGGTCGCTATCGTCAACGCGTCCTGCGTTCGCGCGTGGGCCTGTCCTCTTCCTCGCCGTGCGTCGGACGCTCCCCCGGGCCGACCGCGATAAGAAAATTCGGAGATGCCGTAACCCATGCGCGCTGATCCCGCGTCGCGCGACATCGGCGGAATGGTCGTGGCCGCTGTATTCGTCCTCGTTGGCGTGCTGGCATTGTGGGACACGCTGGATTACGCGGACGCCGATTCTTACGTGTTTCCCCGCACCGTCGCCGGCTCGCTGATCGTGTTTTGCATCGCTTCCATTGTCTGGAACCTCGCGCGTCCGCCGGACCGCGTCCAACGCGGACCCGAATCGACGATGCGCCGAGTCGGGCTGGTGATCGTACTGCTGGTCGCCGCGCTGTCGATGCCCTATTTGGGTTTCCTGCTCTCCGGCTTGGCGGCGTTCATGGCGATCATGCTGCTGGCGATGTACGACCCGTGGACCCGGGCCCGAGTTTTCGTTTACCCCTTGGTTGGAACGGCAATCGTGCTGGGGTTTTATTTCCTGTTCAACAAGGTTCTACTGGTGCCCCTGCCGGCCGGCCGCCTGTTCACCGGGTAACGACTGTGCGCATTGTCGAAATACGCGAACGCACCGCACCCATCAGCTCGTCCATCCGCAACGCCTATATCGATTTCAGCCGCATGACGGTCAGCGTCGTTGCCGTGGTGTCGGACGTCGTCCGCGACGGCGCCACCGTCGTCGGCTACGGCTTCTGTTCCAACGGTCGCTACGCCCAGGGCGGGATCCTGCGCGAGCGTTTCATCCCCCGCCTCATGGAAGCCGATCCCGCGGAGCTGATCGAAGACAGCGGAGACAACCTCGATCCGGCGAAGATCTGGGACGTTTTTATGCGAAACGAAAAACCCGGCGGCCACGGCGACCGTGCGGTGGCGGCGGGCGCCCTGGACATGGCGGTGTGGGACGCGGTGGCGAAAATCGCCGGGCAACCCCTGTGGCGGCTGCTTTCACAACGTTACAACGACGGCCATCACGACGAGCAGGTACTGGTCTACCCCGGCGGCGGGTATTACTACCCCGGCAAGGAACTGCCTCAGCTTCGAGAAGAGATCCGGCGTTATCGTGACCAGGGGTATCGCGTCGTGAAGATGAAAATCGGGGGCGCCGATCTGGATACCGACCTGCGGCGCATCGAGGCCGTGCTCGAGGTGGTCGGCAGCGGGCAGAGCCTGGCGGTCGACGCCAATGGCCGCTTCGACCTGCGCACGGCCCTGGCCTATGGCGACGCCATGCGTGGCTTCGACCTGTTCTGGTTCGAGGAGCCGGGGGACCCGCTGGACTACCTGCTGCACGCCACCCTGGCGCAGCACTATGCCGGCCCCATTGCCACCGGCGAGAACCTGTTCTCGCATCAGGACCTTGCGAACCTGCTTCGCTACGCCGGCCTGCGCCCCGACCGCGACTGGATCCAACTGGATCCGGCCTTGAGTTACGGACTCACGGAAT
Organism: uncultured Gammaproteobacteria bacterium; assembly: GCA_947258495.1. Taxonomy (GTDB): domain Bacteria; phylum Pseudomonadota; class Gammaproteobacteria; order Arenicellales; family JAANXG01; genus CALZGZ01. The sequence goes on along the minus strand of CAMYIN010000014.1, from coordinate 9,937 downwards.
ACCTGCGGGTCATCCGGCTCACCGAGTCCCACGGCTGGTCGCGGCGACGCCTCATCCCCCACGGGGGGCACCAGCTGGCGCTGAATATCGCCCTCGGCCTGCAGACCGGCGGATCGGAATCCTACCCCGGCGTGTTTCAACCCTTCGGCGGCTTCGCCGACGACATCGCCATCGTCGACGGCCACACCCGCGGCCACGACACCCCGGGGATCGGCATCGAACTGATGAGCATGCTGCACACCGAGTTGCGCCGCCTGACCGGACTATGAGATGCGGGGCGCTTCATCCGTTATCCAGGCCAAAAAAAAGAGAGTGAGCATCTCCGGGACACGCCGTGAATACACCCCTGTAGGCGCGGCGCCAGCATCCATGCTGGCGACGGTCCCGCAGACACTCACTCCCTTCATCCTTTATGTCATTACTCCGAGGAACTAAAGAACGCCGGAATCTGCGCGAAAATGAAACACATTGTGATTACGGAGTTCATGGACGAAGGCGCGATTGCCGATCTGCGCCGGGATTTCGACGTGCACTACGGCCCGGAACTCGCCGACAAGTCCGCGGAGTTGCAGCAACGCGTCACGGCCGCCGACGGCTTGATCGTGCGCAATCGAACGCAGGTGGACGACGCGTTGGTGCAACGAGCGGAGCGGCTGCGTGTCGTCGGCCGCCTTGGCGTCGGCCTGGACAACATAGACGTCGCCGCCTGTCGGCGGCGAGGGATCGCGGTATGTCCCGCCTCCGGCGCCAACGACGACGCCGTCGCCGAATACGTCATCGCCGCGGCGCTGATTCTGCTTCGCGGCTGCTACACAGCCAGCTCCGCGGTCATGGAGGGACGCTGGCCGCGGCAGCACTGCATCGGCCACGAACTGCAGGGCAAACGGCTGGGGCTGGTGGGCCTGGGCGGCATCGCCCGCGAAACCGCGAAACGCGCGCTCGCCCTGGGCATGCGCGTTCTCGCCCACGACCCCTACGTGGAGCGCCACGATCCGGCCTGGAATCAGGTCCAGTACAGGGAACTGCAGGCCCTGTTCACGGATTCCGACGTCGTCAGCGTGCACGTTCCGCTCGACGACGGCACACGCGGGCTCATCGACGCCCGCTTGCTCTCGGCCATGAGAGCCGGCGCCGTATTGATCAACACGGCGCGCGGCGGGATCGTGGACGAGCACGCGCTGGTCGAGGCCCTGCGCGCCGGACGCCTGGGCGGCGCGGCGCTGGACGTCTACCAGAGCGAACCGCTCTCCTCCGAGTGCGGCAACCGCTTCCGCGATGCGCCGAATCTGCTGTTGACGCCGCATGTCGCCGGGGTGACGGTGGAATCCAATCTGCGCGTGAGCGCGGTCACCGCCGCCAACGTGCGCAGGGTGCTGGAATCGGCATGAGCGACGGCGTGGAACTGACCCCGAGCGCGTGCAGGGCGCTGGGCGTCGAGATCCTGCAACGCCATGGCACCAGCCTGGAGAACGCGGAATGCGTGAGCGATGCCCTGGTCGCCGCCGAGATCGACAGCCAATCGGGACACGGCCTGTCGCGCCTGCCCAGCTACGCCGCGCAGGCCGCTTCGGGCAAGGTCGACGGTTACGCGGTCCCGGTGGTTGAATCCGTCGCCGCCGCAGCGGTGCGCGTAGACGCGGCACACGGCTTCGCTTTTCCCGCCCTGGCCCGCGCCGTCGCCGAACTGGATGCGCGTCTCGACGACACCGGCGTCGCGGTCGCGGCGGTGTATCGCTCGCACCACTTCGGCCAGGCCGGCTACCACGTCGAACAGCTCGCGAAGCGCGGCCGCGTGGGCTTGATTTTCGGAAACAGTCCCAAGGCCATTGCGCCCTGGGGTGGACACGCCGGCTTGTTCGGCACCAACCCCATCGCCTTCGCAGCACCGCGCCGCCATGCAGAGCCCTTGGTCATCGATTTGAGTCTGAGCAAGGTGGCACGGGGCAAGATCATGGTCGCCGCCAAGCGCGGCCAGGCCATAGAGCCCGACTGGGCCCTGGACGCGGAGGGTCGGCCGACGACGGACCCGCAAGCCGCCCTCTCGGGTACCATGTTGCCGATGGGCGATGCAAAGGGCGCCGCCCTGGTGATGATGGTGGAAGTTCTGGCCGCCGCCTTGACCGGCGCCAATTTCGGCTTCGAGGCGTCGTCGTTCTTCGATGCGGAAGGCCCGCCCCCCGGAGTTGGACAGCTGTTGTTTGCCCTGCACGGCGATCTGTTGTCCTCCGGCACCGCCCTCGTCCGGTTGCAGGTGCTGATCGATGCAATACTCCAGCAGCCCGGGACGCGGTTACCGGGCAGCGGGCGTCTGCACGCCCGCGCAAACGCCGCGTCCATCACCATCCCGCAGGGTCTATACGACGAACTGCAGGCGTTACGGGACCGGCCGGCGACCTGATCGAATCCGTGAACCGATCCCGCGCAGCGCGTGTACTCGGTCGCCGCGGGTGCTTCCGGTGTCCCTTTTTCGCGCCCACAAGCGCGCAGAAGTTCCGTATCGACCGCTGCATCGCAGTTGACAGTGGGCGCGTTACGCTTTAGGTTCGAGTCCCACTTCAGGTGCTCTTGTGCAGCACACAGGGTGAAACGGGAAGTCGGTCAGAATCCGACGCTGCCCCCGCAACGGTAGGTGACGACAAGCGGCGGTCTTTCACGCCACTGTCCCAGCGATCTCGAATGCCGTTCTCGACTCGGGATCGGGATGGGAAGGCGACCGCCCGATAAGTCAATGCGTCACGAGCCCGGAGACCGGCCTGGGGTGTTCTCATGGCGCTGGGTTTACCTCACCAGGATCTCCTCGGCAATCACGCTTCGGTGCGGGCGCGCACAGAGATTGAGGAGATGATGCATGACACCACGTTGTAACCCGTTTGCGGCGCTGCTCGCTTTGCCCGCTTTTTCGGTCGCCGCGATGGAGCTTCCGGAGATAGTCGTCACCGCAACCCGGACCCCCCTGTCGGTCAGCGAGATCCCCGCAGCGTCCGCCGTCCTGACGCGCGAGGACATAGAGCGCCTGCAGATAAAACATCTTCCGGAAGCCCTCAAGACCCTCAACGGCGTCGATCTCACCGAGAGCGGCGGTCCCGGAAAATCCACCGGTGTTTTTCTCCGCGGTACGGAATCGGATCACGTGCTGGTGTTGGTGAACGGGATACGCATCGGCTCCGCCTCCGCGGGCCTGACGTCCTTCGAACTGTTGCCCATGGAGCAGATCGAGCGCATCGAGGTCATCCGCGGGCCCAGGGCAAGCCAGTGGGGCTCGGAGGCCATCGGCGGAGTCATACAGATATTTACCCGAAGAGGATCGACCGGTTCGCGGGCCTATGCGGGCGCCGGCGGCGGCACCTTCGAGACCTATTCCGTAGGCGGCGGAACCGGCGGAGTTGCGCATCGCACCGACTACCACCTCGACGCCTCGTATTTCACCACCGCGGGGTTCGATGCGCGCCAACCGGTGGCGGGTCCGTTCGGCGTCGATCAACCGGACGACGACGGTTATAAAAACGCATCCGTTCATGCCCGTATCGGCCACCGCTTGGCAACCGGAGTCGCCGCGGATGCGTTCCTTTGGCGGGCGAGCGGCACCACCGAGTTCGACGGAAACTTCCAGGATGAGACCGATTTCACCCAGCAGGTCGTCGGTGCGGCGATCGGCTTCACGCTGACTCCGGCATGGAAGCTTCATCTGCGTGCGGGAGAAAGCCGGGATGAATCGGAGAATTTCGCGCCCAACGGCACCCTCGCCTCGCGTTTCGACACAAAGCGGCAGGAACTTACGACGCAGAACGATCTCAAGGTCGGGCGCAACGGTTTGTTCACTCTGGGTGCGGACTTTCGCGACGAGCAAGTAACCAGTGACGCGGTTTTCGCCGAGACTTCCCGTGAAAACCTGGGCATGTTTGCCCAATATCTCTCTGCGCTCGGCGCTCACCGGGTGTTGGCTTCTATTCGTTACGACGACAACCAGACGTTCGCATCCGAGACCACGGGCGGTCTCGGCTGGAGCTTTCAGGGTATGAGCGGAATACGCTTTTACGCCTCCTACGGAACCGCGTTCAAGGCGCCTTCGTTCAACGAATTGTACTTCCCCGACTTCGGCAACCCCAGGCTCGACCCGGAGACGTCCGAGTCCTACGAGATCGGCATGGAAGGTGTACAGAAATGGGGTGAATGGGGCGCGCATATCTATCACACCAACATCGATGACCTCATCGCCACCGTGTTCGACCCCGATTCCGGCAGCTTCTTTCCCGACAACGTCGAGCGGGCGCGCGTCAAAGGCCTGGAGTTTGAGCTTTCCACGGAAATCGTAGGTTGGCAGTTGGCTGCGGCGGCATCGTTCCTCGACCCGGAGAACCGGCTCACGGGCAAGCGCCTGCGCCGAAGGGTCGAGAAGAGCCTCAATATCGAAGGCTACAGGGACATCGGGCGCTGGACGGTCGGCGGCCGCCTGTTGGCCCAGGGTGACCGCTACGAAGACGCGGAGAACAGCATCCGCCTGGCGGGCTACGGGATCTTCGATCTTACCGCCGAGTACAGCCTTGGCCGCCGTTTGTCGATACGCGCCCGACTCGGCAATCTGTTCGATAAACAATATCAGACCGCGGACACGTTCAACTCGGCGGACCGCAACCTTTTCGTAACCGTGCAGTATCGCAAAGGTGGGTGACGGCGTGCGCCCGAAGCCCCGACGTCCACGCCGTGCGCCGCACTCGCGCCGGCCGCGTCGCGGCGGAGCCCCGCGCAAGACCGGAGCGCGCTAGCGGGAGCGTCAGGCCGGGTGACAATACTTGTCAGCGAAAGGCGATTCCCACAGCACGGCGCCGCTTGCGTCGCCCGCGGCTTTTCGCTCTAAGGGTCTGAACTGTAGGAGAATCTTCTCAAGCCGCGTCGTCGGCCATCGAAGCTGGCACGGTTACTGCTTGATAAAGGCTTGCGTAGGTGTCGATACCGCCTATGCTAGGTAAATAGGGGGTTTCGTCCACCCGCTGCCCGAAAAAGGCGCATTAGAATCTGTCGGGCACCGTGGGGACGAATCGTACGACCGGGGGTAAATTATGGTGCAACAGCGGGGTTTCACACTGATCGAATTAATGGTCGTTGTCGGCGTAATCGGCATCCTCACGTCGGTTGCGGTCCCCGTCTACAAAGACTACGCGGTGCGCGCCAAGGTCTCAGAAGGCCTGACTCTTCTTACCTCGACGAAGCTTGCGGTGGTGGAGACCTGGAACACGACCGGCGATCTGCCGAACAACAACACCGAGGCCGGCGCCGCTCCCGCCGAAACGATTGCCGGAGACTACGTGCGCAGCGTATCTGTAGGAAACGGGGGTACGATAACGGTGGCGTTTTCCTCCGAAGAGCCGGCGATCCACAACAAGTCCCTGAGCCTCGTGCCGACGAGCGGCCCGGGAGGTATTTATTGGACGTGTTCGAGCGCCGACGTCCAGAGCCGTTACCTCCCGCCCAAGTGCCGCTAGCGCCGGTGCCGTCGCTGGCGACGGTCCGATTCACGCGGCGCGAATCCTTTTGACAAATATTGAGTCCTCGACTTCGGTCGTCATTCCCTACAGTTTTTATCCGGTATTTGTGGAATAATGGCGTTCAATATCACCGGTATTCCGGTGCATGCGAAACGATATAGAGGAAAACGATCATGAAACTAGCCGGAAGAGGCGTGATATCGTGCCTGTTGACGATTGCCTATACCTGTTTATCTCCGATTCAAGCGGCGGAGCCCGCGGACGAGTTGGAGACCCTGCGAAATGACGTCGAGTCCTTGAAGGCCGGGCAGCGCGCCATCCGCAAGGACGTGGAGAGCATCAAGAATCTCCTGCAATCGCAGCAGCGACGACGCAGTCCGGTTCGAGACGTCAACACCACACTGCAAGTGGGAGCGGATCCCTACAAGGGTCTGGCGGATGCCAAGCTGACATTGATCGAGTTTTCCGATTATCAATGCCCTTTCTGCGCACGGCACACCAGATCCGTGTTGCCGCAGTTGGAAAAAAATTACGTCGATTCCGGCAAATTGCGCTATGTGCTGCGGGATTTCCCCCTGGACTTTCACAAACAGGCGGCCAAGGCACACGAAGCGGCGCACTGCGCCGGTGAACAGGGAAAATACTGGCAGATGCATGCGCAGCTGTTCGCCAATCAGAAAGCGTTGCATCTGGAACGCCTGCCCGGCCACGCGAAGACCGCCGGTCTGCAAGATCTGGCGGCGTTCGAAGATTGCCTGAGCAGCGGTAAATACGCAGAGCGCATCGACGCGAGCAAGGCGGAAGGCGGCAAGTTGGGCATCCGCGGAACCCCCAGTTTCGCGATCGGCCTCACCGCCACCGATGGCTCGGTGAAGGCGAAAAAAATAGTTCGGGGGGCGCAACCCTACGCCATTTTTCAGAAGATACTCGATGAATTGCTTGCCACCGACGCCGGCGAACAAGCGCCGCCCTCGAAGGAGGAAAAGGGGTAATCCGACCCGCAGCAGGTAGCGACACGCGGTAGAGCCCGGATATGGCGTCGTGGACCCGGAAAACACCGGGGAAATCCCACAGCGCCGAGCTCAGGGATCGGCGTCTTCCTTGTGTTCGAGGTAGATGCCGACGACTTCGATGACGATACCGAGCACCATCAGCGCTAGTCCGAACGCGGACGCGTCCGGCGCGAGCCACATGAGAAATCCGCCGAAAATGATCAGGAATAGAGCGAGAATTCTCCGTGGTTTACGATGCATAGTCGAAATCTCCAGTGCGGCTATTTAATATTGTCGCTAAAACCATTACTTTATGTACTCGCGCGAAATCAAGTTTGGTGAGTTTGTCACGCTCATTGCAAAGGCCTCCAGATGCAGGATTATGTTGATATCTTCAACGCGAGTTTCGCAAGAGCGTTGAAAAACGACAGTTATAACTGCGATTTCATATGCCGATTCTACGAAATCTTTCTTTCCAAGTCTGATGCCATCGCCAACCTGTTTTCCAACACCAATATGAGCGCGCAAAAAACGATGCTGCACGATTCATTGCATTATATGCTGGAGTTTTTCGAGTCCGCCAAGACGGGACCCCACATGGAATCCATAGCCCGCGTTCACAGCCGCCCGCAACACGCCATCGACGACGAGATGTACGACGATTGGGTTGAATCGTTGATGGAGGCGTTGCGGGAGTTTGATCCGTTGTTCGACGATCAAGTGGAGCTCGCCTGGCGACTCGTACTTTCGCCGGGGATCACATACATGAAATTCGTTCGTGACAGATTGACGTGAGCAACCCGAATATCGGCCGCTACTCTGTTGGCAAACATAGCCCGCGATCAGCGCTCGATGCTGAACAGAATATCTCCACCACTGTCCCGGGTCGACGATTCGGTTTGCAGCAACCATCGCTTGGACAGCTCGTAACGCATTCGGAAAACGTTTAAGCTGTTCGCCAGCCCGGCCGCATAGGACACGTACAGCTTCGGCGTCAGGTATTTGCCCAGAACCAGCGAGGTCTCAGCGGCATCACCGTTGGAATTCTGGTCGGATTCGACGGTCAAGGTCTCCAGGCCGAATGCCGACTTCAATCGCTCGGTGACGCCTGCCGCGCCGCCTTTCGGCAAGAGCGTGCTGGCTGCATTCAAGAGTAGGGTGGCGTCCCCCTTCCCGATCTGATTCGATGCTCGACCCAACAACAAATAGGAAAGCTTGTCGCCATCCGACATCTCCGGTTCCGATGCCAGCACCAGCTCCGGTTGCTGCAGAGTTCCCTTGACGGATGCCGTGACGACGACGTCACCGGACTTCCTTATCATGCGAGCTTCTATGCCCGGGTTGTCGATGCTGCCGCCGGCAAACTTCAGACGACCGGTATCGACTTCCAGCCTTCGACCGTAAAGCGCGTACACACCCTCGCGTATCTCGACCTCGCCGATCACCCGCGTAATCCTGGATGGCTCCTGGACGATCTCCAGACTTCCGTGCAGCTTGCCGGACATTCCGAATCCCTCGAAACTCGCTCGTTCCCCCAGATCCAGCCGTATCCTGGCATGAGTCGCCAAAACCGAGGTCGTCGGCTCGCTATCCGGCTCCACGATGACGACGTCGGGCGACAACGTGATCTGGGAGCCGGAGGCCAGATCCGGGGCCAAAAAAGCTTCGTTCAATACAATGCTACCCGTCAGATCCAACCGCCCGGGCTGTACACGCAGGTTCAGATCCGGACTGACCGCGACGCGCGCTTCCGGGAGATTTACCAACCGCGCATCCGCCCCGGCGATGCGAATCTCCGTGCTCCATGTGCGCGTGTCCACGAACTGCAAGCCGCCGGCAACGTTCAGCGTTCCCGCACCGGCGCGGGCGGTGCCGGTGAACTTCACCCTCGATTCGTCCTCGCTTTCGAAGCTGACATCGATCGCTTCGAGACGGGCGCCGGTTTGCGGTATCGCGAACGCGACGTCCGTGACGCGCGCCCGCGCCTGCAGGGTTGGTCGAGTTGTGTCGCCGCCGATTATCAGGCGGACATCCAGCTCCCCACCCTCGATGTCGAGATCCGGCAGCAACGCCCGCACCGGATCGAGAGACGCAAGCTGCGCGTTGGCCTCGGCCTGGATCGGTCGCGGTCCGTCACCGTCGAGAACTTTCTGTATCGAGACCTTAGCGGCCAGGCTTCCCTGACCATCGAACACACCCTGAAGATCCGCGCGCAGTTGGTTTTCCTCGACATTCACCGTTACGGACACGTCGTTGTATTTAGTCGTGATTGCACCGTCTACGCCGCTGATCGATAACGATCCCGGACCCGAGCCGAATTTCGCCGACGCCGATATATTCGCGTTCGGCTTCGCGCCGATGGCTGCATCACCGCTAAGGGTACCGCCCCAGTCGATATCCGGTCTTATAAGCTCGCCGAAGTGGGTCGCCGAGAGGTCGTGGAGCGCAAGATCGGCTTTCCAGCCATGCGCGGCGCTCCAGAATGCGGCTGCGCACACACGAGCTCCGGATCCAAGCCAGCAAATATTCTCCGTTCGTACCTGGTCGGCCGCTATGTCGAGTCCGACGTCGCCGGATGCCAGCGCCCAATCCGTCGCCAACAGGTTCCCCACATCGAATCGGTTGATAAACCCGGCCCAGGCGGTCCCCCGCATTCCGCCGGTCACGGCGACGTGCGTGTCGGATTCGGAATAGCGGCCGATTATCTCCAGGGAGTGTTCGCTGGTGCGACCTTCGCCTCGAATACGCAACTCGCGGATCGTCTGTTCGCCGATATGGAGTCCCGCGGCGGAAACGTCGACTTGCGAGGCGCGCGTGTCCGAAACGTCGACGTCTATATCGGCGTGCAGTTTGTCCACCGCATAGGCCATGAATCGCATATTGGGAATCCGAGCCTTAGCACGCAACCTCGGTTTTCCGCGGAACTCCTGGACCGACGCGTCGATGGAGATGTTCTCCGCGATACGGCGCAGCTCACCGGATGCTGCGTCGACATTCGCCACTGCGCCTTCTAGGTGCAACGTGAACGAGTCCACGTCGCCGTTTACGCCAAATCGGCCTTCCGGCGTCGCCCATTCGATCGGTCCCTGCCACGGATATGCAATGTCTCGCCAGCTCCCTCGTGCTTCGAACGATATCGGTGCACCCGCCGGGAACGCGAACTCTCCGGACGCATTGAGCACGGCGGCGGCACCCACGCGCGTTATTTCGACCCCGTCGATGCGCAGCACCCGCCCCGCCCACTGCAGTCCGATGCGGGAAGACAATGCGCCCCACTCCGGATGCTTGCCGTCGATGGAACCGGAGACTTTAGCCCGGCCGAGATCTCCTTCACCCTCCAGTGTTCCCCCCAAGCGCCACGGCGGCCAGGCTGCGTTCATTATCGTCAACTCGAAGGGTTCCAGGGTCGCTCGTCCTCGCCAGCCGGGGGCATCCATGGGTTTGGAAATTTCGACGTCCACT
>CAMYIN010000013.1 GCA_947258495.1 uncultured Gammaproteobacteria bacterium | reverse complement strand
CGAAATCTGGGTCTACGGTTTGCGGCAATTGGGCAACCCGTTGTCCGGCCTGCACGTCACCGCGTCCGTGAAAGAGAAGATGATTTATACCGGGTATCTGAGGCGCGATCCTCCCAGAGGACGTCCCTTACCGGCGTTGGAAATAGACGGTAATTACCTGCTGGTCACCGCCGGCGGCGGGGGAGACGGCGGCGAAATGGTGGACTGGGTATTGAGCGCCTACGAGAATGACCCGAACCTGCCCCACTCGGCGCTGCTGGTGCTGGGTCCTTTCATGCCGCCGGGGCAGCAGCGTGAGTTTCAGCGCCGGGCGCAGCGGCTGCCGCGTGTGCAGACCCTGGAATTCAACAACCATATAGAGCTGCTCATGGAGAATGCCGTCGGCGTCGTTGCCATGGATGGCTACAACACCTTCTGCGAAATATTGAGTCTGAATAAGCGCGCCGTCATAGTGCCGCGGACGAAACCCAGGCAGGAGCAGTTGATCCGCGGTCGAAGGGCGGAGAAGCTGGGACTGGTGAGGATGCTGAACGCCGAAGACAGGAGGGACTGGCGGATCATGTCGGCGGTGCTCCACAATCTGCCGCGGCAGCCTTTGCCGTCGGAGGTGGTGATACCCGGAATACTCGACGGCCTCAATACCATCGGCCACCGCGTCGGGACCTGGAGTGCGGACAAGGACAAACTTCGCGTCGACCATCAGTCGAGCGCCGCGTTCACTACGAACCGCTGAGCGGTTTCGCGGCTGTTTTGGGCACTGCATCGCCAGCGACCGGACGGGTCTTCATTTACGCTCAGCATCTCTTGGGCACCGGCCATTTGAAACGGGCCGCGCTGATCGCTCGCGCGCTGCAGGTGCGCGGTGTGACCGTAGAGCTGCTCTCCGGAGGCAGGCCGGTTCCCCATCTGCCTTTTCCCCTGATCCAACTGCCGCCCGTGTATTGCAGGGCAGACAATTTCGCAACCTTGTACGGCGATGACGGCAAGCCGGTGTCCGCGGAATGGCGGCACCGGCGTTGCAGGATGCTCGTGGACCGTTGCAGGGCTTTTGCGCCCGACGTACTCCTTATCGAGACATTCCCGTTCGGACGACGGCAGATGCGCTTCGAGCTGATGCCGTTGCTCGAATCCTTGCAACAGGTGCGTCCCCGCACCCTCGTGTTTTCGTCGGTGCGCGACGTCGTCCAGAAGCGGCTTCCGAAAAGAGAACTGGAGACGGTCTCCCTGGTCCGCCGTTACTTCGACGGAGTGCTGGTGCACGGCGATCCCGGTTTGCTCGGGTTCGAGGAATCGTTCGCGCACGCGGATCGGATCCGCCACAAGATCGCCTATACCGGCTACGTCAGCGATACGCCCGAGTCCCGCGCGGAGGGGCCGCGGGCGGCAAGCGGCGAGGTCTTGGTGTCCGCCGGCGGCGGCGTGGTGGGCGGGGCGCTGTACCAGACAGCACTCGAGGCGCGCGCGTTGTCGAACTACGCCGCCGCCACCTGGCGGGTGCTGGTAGGGGCCGGATACGCGGAAGCGGATTTTCGTCGACTGAAGTCGGCACGCGCGCGCGGCGTCGTCGTGGAGCGCGCGCGCGCGGATTTTCCCATGCTCCTGGCCTGGTGTGCGGTATCGGTGTCCCAGGCCGGCTACAACACCGTCGTCGATATACTTCGCAGCGGCGCCCGCTCGGTGCTGGTGCCGTACGCCGGCGGCGGCGAGACCGAGCAGACCGTGCGCGCGCGGCGCTTGTGCCGGAGAGGCTACGTCTCGCTCGTCGACGAAGCCCACTTAAGTCCCCGCGTTCTGGCCCGAGCCGTGGACAGGGCCGCAGAGATGACGCCGAACCGGGACGTCGTAGATCTGCGAGGGGCGGACGCCAGCGCGCGGCATTTGATCAACGCAATGTCGCGACGGCAAGCCGTGAGCTGATATGGCGGGCTGGTCGGAACTTGCCGTTGAGCTCGACGCGTGGGCTTCGCAAGGTCGTAACGCCACCTTGTGGTGGCGGGACGACGATTCGGAGAATGACGATCCGTGGATCGCGTCGTTGCTCGCACTGCGGCGCCGGGTGCGCATCCCGCTCGCCGTGAGCGCCGTGCCGTTGGCGACCGATGCGGCGTTCGCCGAGGCCGTTCTCGCAGAGGAGGACGTCTGGGTATTGCAACACGGCTACGCGCACCGCAACCATGCGCCCGCCGGCGAAAAAAAATGCGAATTGGCGGCGGTGCGGGACAAGGCCGAGGTATGCAGGGACCTGGCGGCGGGTGCGCAACGACTGCGGCGCCTGTTCGGCGATCGCAGCGTTCCGAGCCTGGTGCCGCCGTGGAACCGCATTCGTGACGACCTCATCCCCGACCTGCCGGGGCTCGGATTTCGGGGACTGTCGCTCATGACGCCGCGCCCCACCGTGTTTCCGGCAACCGGGCTACGACTGGTCAATGCCCACGTAGATCCCATAGACTGGCGCGGTACACGCCGCTTCGTCGGACGCGAACGGGCTTTGGCGCAGCTGGTACGGCATCTGCGGCAACGGCGGTGCGGCGAGGTGGACAGCGAGGAGCCCACGGGTTTGTTGACGCATCACCTCCTCAACGACGGCGACTGCTGGCGGTTCCTCGAGGAGTTGGTGGGCACCACCGATGCGCACCCCGCGGCGCGATGGCTGGACGTCAAGACCCTGTTCCAATGACCCGATGCCTGCACTGCGTCCGGTCTCGGCGGGGCGACATGCCGCTCCGGTCCGTTCTCCGCCGGGAGGCGGCGTCGACGACTTACTTGTAGCCCAGCAACATGAACCGCGTGTATTTCTTCAGCTTCAAGCTGCCGGCGAACAACGGCTTGCGCATCGGCGCCTGGCGCTGAAAGCTCTCGAGGTCGGGGACGCAGTTCGAGTGTTCTTCGCAGGCGTAGTAATCGTTGGACTGCAGTATCTGCAGGGTGTCGGGCGGAATCCGTGCGTACCACTGCGGAAAGCGCTCGACATGCTCGCAGGAGGTGTTGACGAGCACGTCGCCCGGGTCGGCGTTCGTTCCGGCGAGCAGTTGGTCGTAGTTCAGCTGCAGCATATCCGCCGTCATCGCCCGGAACCTGTCGCTTTTCGCGTGGGTCCGATTGAGGCGCTCGGCGACGAGTTTGCACTGCGCGTTGCTGTCGATGCTGGTCACCGCGCCGATATCGAAGCGCGTGTCGTGGAGCAGCATGGCCGCTAATACGCCGTACCAACCGCCGAGGACGTAGATGTGTCCGGTTCGGCCGCCGGTGGCGCGGTACAACTCGTCCACCAGCCACTTCTTTCCCGTAATCTGGTTTCTGTTGAGCGCGGCACCGAGATCCGGAGCGTCACATCGGCTCAGCGCATGGAGAACGTCGTCCACGAATGCGCTGGAAAAGTAGACCGACAGGCCTTCCAGAATATCGCGGTAGTACTCGTCCTTATCCATGAAGCGGTTGACTCCGTGGCGGGCGCGGGCGGTGTTCGCGCCGGTGCCGAGCCACCGTCTCGACCAACAGCCGGTGCAACACCGTTTTCGCCGCCGCGATGTCGTGTTCGCGCTCCACCTTGCGCCGCGCCCTGGCGCCCATCCGCTTTCGCAGATCGTGGTCGGTTAGCATGGCGCCCACGGCCTGCGCGAAACCTGCGGCGTCCTGCGCGACCAGAAGCCCGGTTTCACCTTGGGCAACGATGTCGCCGACCCCGCCGACCCTGCCGGCGACGACTGGGAGTCCGCAGGCCTGCGCTTCGAGCACGGCCATGCCGTAGGCTTCGTTGACCGCGGGCCAGACAAAAACGTCCGCCGCAGTCAGCCAATCGGTGACGCCGCTCCTGCCGAGTTCGCCGGCGAAGTGGATCCGTTCCGGCGGCAGATCCGCGTAGGCCGCGGCGACACCGGCCCGCGCCGGCCCGTCTCCGATAAGGGTCAGGTTCCAGCGCATGTGCAGCAATCTGCGCAGTGATTTCGCCAGCAGGCGATACGATTCGAGCTTGCTGCGCTCCCGCATCATCGCCACCGCGATCAGCCAGGGCGCATCCGCATCGATGCCGTGATCACGGCCGAGTTTCTCTTTTAGGCGGCGCCGGGATCCGCAGGTCGGCGCCGCGGGCAATTCCAGGAACGGTTTCATGTGTACGACCCGTTGTTGCCGTAAAGCGTGGATGCCCGCGAGATCGTCGGAGTTCAAGGCGATCACGCAGTCCGCGCCGCGGATCGCCTCCGTCGCCGCGTCGTAACCCAAAGACCAGGGCCCATTTCTTTGCTTGGCGGCGTGGGACGCCTCAACCACTATGTAAGGAATGTGCAGTATCTGCGCCACCGCAGGACCTGTCCAATCCGGCGCCTTGTGGTAGAGGTGGTACGTCATCCACGCGTCGGGTCGAGACGCGGGCGGAGACCGCTGTATGCGCTGTGCCACCCGCAGCGCCAAGCGTGCGCCGATGTGCCGCAACCGCAGTTGGCGGTGGCGGTCGCCGGCGGGTTCCCAGGTGCGGAATCGCGATGCCACGAACACCTCGTGCCCGGCCGCGGTCATGGCCCGAAACAACAACCGCGCCATTCGGCGATCTCCCGAAGGGCGGTCGTCGAAGGGGGGCTTCATCGGTGCGTAAAACGCGATCCTCACGCGGCGCTCACTTGCTCCAGGCCGAACTGGGCGGCGATGCCGTCGATGTGTGTCTCCAGTGCAAACTGCGTGCGTACGCGCGTGGCGCCCGTCTCGCCCAGGCGCGCGCGCAATCCTGGGTCGGTGATCAAACATTGCAGCTCCGCCGCGAGCCCGGCGACGTCGCGTTGCGCTACCGTCAGGCCGTGCACACCGTGTTCGATCAACTCCGGGATGCCGGAGATCCTCGTGGACAACACCGCCAGGCGCTGGCTCATGGCTTCCAGTAATACATTGGGCAACCCGTCCCGGTCGCCGTCGGCGCTTATCCGGCAGGCGAGCGCGAAAACGTCCGCGCGACGATACCACTGCAAGATCTCTTGTTGCGGCAGCGCGCCCAACCAGCGGATGCGCGACGCCAGCTGCAGTCGTTCCGCCAGTTGCTGCAACGCGCCCAAGTCCTCGCCGTCACCGATGTGTCGGAATTCCCAGTGCAGCGTCGGCGCCAGTCGATGCAGCGCGCGCAGCAGGTCATCGTAGCCTTTCTTGGCAACGGCGCGGCCCACCGACAGGATCACGACGGGACGGTTCGCATCTCCACCGTCGCGGCTTTGTCGCTCGCCGGCGAACGGCGGGAAGCGATGCACGTCCAGGCCGTGATAATTGAGTTTGACCACACTCGGGTCCGCCGCCAGCGCGCGCAGATGGGTGGCATTGCCTCGCGTGCACGTGGTCAGCCACGCGCAGGCGGCGAGTTTCTGCCTCTTCTCCCATTCCGGCGTCAGCCAGATGTCTTTTGCGTGCGCGGAACAGCTCCAGGGGATCTTCAGCAAGATGCTCGCGTAGCGCGCCACCGAGGCGGGGGTGTGGAAGAAATGTGCGTGCAGATGGCGGACTTTGCCTTGCAGCTCCGAGGCCAACACCAACGCTTGACCGAAGCGGCGTGCGCGATTTCGCGACGCGTCGCGACGCAGGTCGTGCAACCAGGCCTTTCGCGCGTCGGCGTAGCCCGGTAGCCGGCGTGCGCGGATCGCGGCACGCACGACGCGTCGAGGTTGTTCGTGAAGATACTCGGGTAGATAAACGACCTCGCTGCGGATCTCCGCGTGCACCGGGTGGATCGCCGGATCGGTGGGACGACGCAGGGATACGATCAGAATCTCCAATCCTCGCCGCTCCAGCGCATGGATTTCCTGGGCAATGAACGTTTCCGACAACCTCGGGTAGCCCTTGACGACAAATGCGACGCGATCCGGCGACATGATCGACATCACAGTTTGGCTGTGTAGGCGTCGAAACGTTTTACGCACAACTCCTTCATCACGCTCGGCATGAACGAATAATAGCGCCCTACGCTTCGCAGCGGTCGCGTTGCCGGTGTCTTGCCGGACAGCAACTTCACGACGGCACGGCGCATCAGCTCTGCCGCCGCTTCGGTGCTCGAGCCGCGCAGTTCGTAGAGTCGCATTCCGGGTGTTACGACGATGCGCTCGGAATCAACTACGTCCCCGGTGTCGAGTTTCCGCGCCAGGCGCTGGCTCGTCACCTTCAGTGCGTTGAAGTGGCGGTGATAGATCGCCCACAGGTGGGCGTCCAGTCCCCGGTACTGCTCCGGATCGCCGGTATGCACATTAAACGCCCCGTGCGGGCAGACGTCCAACACTTCGTCGCTGAGTTTGCGTGTGCCCCAGACGACCATGATGTCGGGGCGCGCAGCGGCCATGGCCTTTACCGCTTTCGGTTCGCTCAGGGAGGGAAACGCTTCGGTTTCCGCGATTTCGCCGAGCTTTGGAGGCCTGCCTGCGAACCACAGCCGTGTTTCGTGCTCCCTGCTTTGGCGCTCGAAGGGATGAAAGGTCTCAAAGGGCGCAGGTAAGTCGCCGGTTTCTACGAACACGCGCAACACCGGAAAGCTCGAAGCCAGCGTCTTGACGAAATAGCGGCGGCGCACAGACCCCGTTGTCAAGATGATCACACGCATTGCTTGCGCCGCATTCTGTTGTTGAGTCCGAAAAGGTGCGCCTGTAAGCTACCGCTCCAATCCGGTCTGCGCGGAATCACCCGTAACGAGGTTTCGAATTCTTTAAGCAATAACATGGAACCGTCGATATATCGATACGTCCTCAAGCATACGGTTAAAGATCAAGTCCTGCTGTTGCTGTTGACCGCGGCTTCTCTTCCGTTGGTCTACGTTACCCTGGAAATCCCCAAACGAATCATCAATGAAGCCATCGGCGGTAAAGGGATGCCCTATACGTTTTGGGGAATTGAATTGGACCAGATTCAATTTCTCTTGCTGTTGTGCTTCGCCTATCTCGGGCTGGTGATTCTCAACGGCATATTCAAGTACGTAAACAACGTCTATCGAGGTGTGGTCGGAGAGCGCATGCTGCGCCGTTTACGATACGAGCTCTACGCACGCATATTACGATTCCCACTGCCCCATTTCAAACACACCTCCCAGGGCGAACTCATCCCTATGGTCATTGCCGAGACCGAGCCGTTGGGAGGGTTCATCGGTGAGGCTTTTGCGTTGCCGCTCTACCAAGGCGGACTGTTGCTGACCTATCTGTTCTTCATTTTCAACCAGGATTTTCTGCTCGGAATAGCGTCGATCATGATGTATCCGCTGCAGATGTACGTGATTCCCAAGCTGCAGCGCAAGGTCAACGACCTCAACAGGCAGCGGGTGAGGAAGGTGCGCGTGCTCTCCGACCGCATCGGGGAGACCGTTTCCGGAATTACCGAAATTCACGCGCACGATACTTCTCATCTCGCTCGTGCAGCCACCTCCAGCATACTCGGTAACATTTTTCATATCCGCTACGACGTCTATCGGCGTAAATTCTTCATCAAGTTTCTGAACAATTTTCTCGACAAGATTACGCCGTTTTTCTTCTATTCCGTGGGCGGCTACCTAGTAATCGTGGGCAACCTTTCACTGGGCGCTCTGGTTGCGGCGCTGGCGGCCTACAAAGACATCTCGGATCCGTGGAAGACGTTGTTGAAGTACTATCAGACCAAGGAAGACGCGCGCGTAAAGTACACCCAGGTCATCGAGCAATTCCAGCCCAAGAACATGCTTCCCGAGTCCTTGCTGGATACGGAAGCGGAAGACGTCAAGCCGTTCAGCGGCCGTATCGTCTCCACCAACCTGAGTTATTCGGAGGACGGTTCGGTGAAGCTCCTCGACGGCGTCAGTTTCGAGCTCGAGGCCGGCGTGCATGCGATATTCGTCGGTGTCGGCAGCAGCGGAAAAGACGAACTCGCGATGCTGCTCGCCCGCCTGCTTCGACCGACGGGCGGCCGCATCAACGTTGACGGCAAGAATCTGGCCGACCTGCCGGAATCGGTGGTGGGACGCCGCATCGCCTACGTCGGCCAGAACGCTTTCATCTTTTCCGGCAGCGTGCGCGACAATCTGATCTACGCTCTGAAGCACAGACCGCTGCGTACCCCCGACTACGACGAGAACGCGAAAAGTCAACGGCAGCGGGAGCTTCAGGCGGCGTTGGCGGCGGGCAACAGTGCCGACGACATCAGCGCCGACTGGATAGACTATGCGTCGGCGAACGTAGAGGACGACGAGGGATTGCAGCAGAGAGCGCTGGAACTTATAGCGCTGCTCGATATCGAGAACGAGGTTTACCAACTCGGATTGCGCGGCACCGTGGACGCGGAGAGTCATCCTGCGTTGGTCAATGGTATCGTCGACGCGCGCCACCGCGTGCGCCATCGACTGGAAGAACCGGAGTTCTCCGATTTGGTGCAGACGTTCCGCAGCGATCTCTACAACACGAACATGTCAGTAGCGGAGAACCTTTTGTTCGGCTCCACCCGCGATCCCGCCTTTTCTCTTGAAGGGATGGCGACCAACGCGCAGGTCCGCGAGGTGCTCGATGACGCCGGACTCACCGCGGAGTTGGTCGAGATCGGCAAGCGGGTGGCGGAGACCATGATGGAACTGTTCGCCGATGTCGACCCGGACAGCGAG
Source organism: uncultured Gammaproteobacteria bacterium (assembly GCA_947258495.1). GTDB lineage: Bacteria > Pseudomonadota > Gammaproteobacteria > Arenicellales > JAANXG01 > CALZGZ01. Next base: position 13,024 of record CAMYIN010000013.1, on the reverse strand, counting down.
TTGTTCGAACGATTCAGTTTTATCCGTGCGGAGGATCTGCCGGTGTTTAAGAACTTGCTGTCGCGCATAGAGGAGCAGGGCGAGAAAGAATTGGGCGCCGATGAGCAGGTTCGACTTCTGTCGCTGAGTTTCAAGTTGATCCCCTCACAGCATCGCCTCGGACTGGTAGACGAGCGCATCCAGTCCCGGCTGCTGGATGCGCGGCGCGCGCTGTCGCCGAAGCTGGCGTCGATGGAATCCCCGGTGGAGGAGTTCGATCCTGAGAAGTTCAATGCGGCGATATCGATTCAGGACAACATCTTGTTCGGTAAGCTCAATCCGGAGCAGGCGAGGGCCCAGGAGAAGATCGCGGCGCTTACCGCCGACGCCATCGAGGAGCTGGGGCTTCGCAGTGAAATCGTCATGGCCGGTCTGGACTACGAAGTCGGAATCGGCGGCTCGCGATTGACGCTCGTTCTGCGCCAGAAGTTGGCTATTGCACGCTGTTTGCTGAAGAACCCGGATGTGCTCATAGTCAACCAGGCTACGGGCGCGCTGGATCCCGCCGCCGAGCTTCAATTGCTGCGCACGATGACCGAGTATCGCGAAGGCAGCTCACTGGTGTGGATGGCCGACAGGGCGGAGCTGGCGCGGCACTTTGACCGCGTTGTCGTCATGGCCGACGGTAAAGTCTGCGAACAGGGTACGTTCGAAGAGTTGTCGAACCGTGGCACCTTGTTCGCGCGGATGCTGGGGACGGCCGCGTAGAGCGGGCGGGAAATGCGCGCCGGGAGCTCCTGATGCGGCAAGCTGAGAGTCTGCTGGATCGCATGATCGAGCGCCTGCTGACGCAGCGCGCCTGTTTGCAGGAGGCGGCGCGGTTGATCGCGCCGCTCCCGGGGCCGGTCGTCGAGCTGGGCCTGGGAAAGGCGCGTACGTACGATCATCTTCGACGGCTGCTGCCGCAGCGCCAGGTGCTGGCCTTTGATCGGGAGATGCATGCGCCGCCGGCCCACGTAGCCGACGACATTGCACTGTATCTGGGCGATTTTCGGGAGAGTCTGCCGCCCGCGGTGGCGCGATGGCGCGGCGAGGTCGCCCTCCTTCACGCAGATATCGGTTCCTACGATCGGGAACGCGACCGGCTTCTGGTGCGGGACATCGTCGCGCTGCTGGATGCGCTCATGCGCGCAGGGGGGGTGGTCGTCGCCGACAGGGAAATGCGGCGGCCGCGCTGGCGGCGATTGCCGCTGCCGCCGTCGGCGGGCGACTGGCGATACTACCTGTACCAGGTGGGCGACGGCGCGAAGTAGGTAGCAACCGGCGTCTGCCGTTACTTGTACGGGTCCGCCGCGTCGCGCAAGCCGTCGCCGAAAAAGTTGAAGGCAAGGATGACGATGATGACCGGAAGCACCGGCAGCATGAGCCACGGATACAGTGCCACGACGTTGATGTTCTGTGCTTCGTTCAAGAGCACGCCCCAGCTCGTGATCGGGGGCCTCAATCCCAGACCGAGGAAACTGAGGGCGGTCTCTCCGAGTATCATCGACGGGATCGACAACGTCGCCGAGGCGATCAGGTGACTCAGAAATCCGGGCAGCAGGTGGCGGCCGATGATGCGCCGCGGCCGCGCCCCCATGAGTTGGGCGGCGGTGCAGTAATCCTCCTCCCGCAACGCCAGCAGCTTGGAGCGCACGGCGCGTGCGAGACCTGTCCAATCCAGGAGCGCCAGGATCACGGTGATCCCGAAAAACACCAGCACCGGACTCCAGTTGACGGGCAGGATCGCGGACAGAGCCATCCACAACGGCAGCTCGGGAAAAGAGCGAAGAATCTCGATCAGCCGCTGGACGACATGATCCACCCAGCCGCCGTAGTAGCCGGCAAGCCCGCCGATGACGATACCGAGGGCGAAACTGATCGCAATTCCCAACAGTCCGATAGTCAGTGAAATCCGCGCGCCGTAGATGATCCGCGAAAGCATGTCGCGCCCGAGACGGTCGGTCCCCAGCAGAAACAGGGTGCCCTGCGGATCCGGGCATAGCAGATGGAAGCGGGCGTCAAACAACCCCCAGAAGCTGTACTCATCGCCCTCGCAGAAAAAACGCAGGCGTTGCACCTGGGTCTTGTTTTCCCTGTACTCCCTTTTCAGATTGGTCATATTGAGGCTGTAACTGAGACCGTACACGAACGGGCCGACGAACCGACCCTCGTGAAACCAGCGCACCGTCTGCGGCGGGGCGTAGATGAAGTCCGTGTTACGCGTGTGCAGGTCGTACGGGGCAACGATCTCGCTGACCAGGGTGGTGAGGTAAAAAACCAGCAGAATCAATCCGCTGATCACGGCCAAGCGGTGGCGCTTCAGCTTCCACCACATCAGCTGCCATTGCGACGCCAGATAGTACTTCTCCTGTTCCGGCGTCAGGGCCTCGATGGAATGGGGATCGAAGGGCGCTTCCGAGACAAAATGCTGATCGCCGGTGCCGCTCAAGCCTCTGCCGGGAGTGGTCATCGGCTTACCCCCCCCTGCAGTCGGATGCGGGGGTCGAGGACGGCGAGGGCAAGGTCCGAGATCAGCACCCCGACGACGGTGAGGAACGCCAGGAACATGAGAAACGAACCCGCAAGATACATGTCCTGGCTCTGCAGCGCGCTGAGCATCATCGGTCCGGTGGTCGGCAGGGACAACACCACCGCCACCACCTCGGCGCCGGAGATCACGCTCGGCAGAATACTGCCGATGTCCGAAATGAAGAAATTCAAGGCCATGCGCAACGGGTATTTGGTCAGCAGGCGGACGCGCGGCAGGCCCTTAGCACGACCGGTGACGACGTACTGTTTCTGCAATTCATCCAGCAGGTTGGCGCGCAATCGACGGATCATGCCGGCGGTGCCGGAGGTGCCGATGACCACCACCGGGATCCACAGGTGTTCCAGGACGGATACGAATTTGTCCCAGCTCCAGGGTTGGTCGATGTATTCCGGGTCCATGAGCCCGCCTATGGAGGTGCCGAAGAAGACGTTGGCGAAGTACAGCATCACCAGGGCGAGCAGGAAGTTGGGCGTGGCCAGGCCGATAAAACCGAGAAACGTGAGACCGTAGTCGCCCCAGCTGTACTGGTGCGTGGCGGAATAAATCCCGATCGGGAAGGCGACGATCCAGGTGAACAGAATGGTCACGAAGGACACCAGCACGGTAAGCACCAGCCTGTCGCCCACCACTTCGGTGACGGGCATGTCGTATTCGAAGGAATATCCGAAATTGCCGTGCAGCATGCCGGTGAGCCAGACGAAATACTGTTCGTACATGGGCCTGTCGAGGCCGTAGTGTTGTCGCAGGAACGCGATCTTTTCCGGATCCACCGATTCTCCCTGACTCTGCAGTTCGGCGATGTAGCTTTCGAGATAATCCCCCGGGGGCAACTGAATGATCACGAACACGATCAGGCTGATGACCAGCAAGGTGGGTATCATCATCAATAGCCGATGGAAGACGTAGCGCAGCATGATTCAGTCAGTCGTCGATGGACCGCGCCTGCAGCCTGGTCGCCCGGTCGTCGAACCAGAAGGTGTCGGGCCGGTAGATGCCGAAGTAAGAACCCGGCTCCCAGTTGTATATTCCCTCCTCGGGAACGTTCCGCAAGCGATTGTTGATGACCACCGGCTGCGGCACGCCGTTCACGGTGCCGATTGTGAACATGTGGTCGGCGTGTATATGGAGCATCGCGTGCCAGACACGTTCGCGTTCGTCGGCAGTGACCGCGGCCTGCCATTGCTTGTTGAGCCGGGCCAGTGTTACGACTTCGTTCATCGTAGGCGCCAGCCCGGCACGTTCGTTGGTCTCGAAGTATTGGCCCCACTTGGGCCATTGAAGTTGCTGTTGCGAGGTCGGCGCCAGTTCATCGGGACTCATGCTGGCGTTTGCCAGTCCGTTTGCCAGTCCCGGCCAGACCGCCATGATGCTGTCGCCGGAAAAGATCCGGTTGCGAAAGACTTCTCTTTGTGAGGGCCGAGTGTAGAGCTTCACACCGATTCGCAGCCAGCTGTCGTGGATCAGTTCGAGCACGTCCGATTCTTCCGTGCTTTCTCCGGCAGTCTGGACGACGATCTCCATGGGCCGTCCGTCGGGAAGCAGTCGAACACCGCGATTGTCGTATCGATCCAATCCGATTTCATCCAACAACGCCGCGGCCTTGCGCAAGTCGAATTTGGTCCAGCGTTTCCGGTATTCCGGCCTGAACAATGGGCTCTGCGGCAACATCGTGTTGTTGCTCTCGAACACCAGACCGAAATAGATGACCTGGTTGATTTCATGCCGGTTGACGGCCAGCGACAGGGCGCGGCGGAATCGAACGTCGTGGAACAGTTCGTTCCATACCGGATCGTTGGTATTCAAATTGGGATAGAGCGCAATCTGCGATCCCTTCGCCGTGCGCCACAAACGAACGGAATAATTATTACGATGTTCCCCTGCCTTGAGAAACGTGTAATTGTCGAGGCGCAGGTAGCGAGCCTGCAGATCCGACTCGCCGGCACCGGTTTTCGCCGGCACCAGGCTGCTGCTCGCAATGTTCACGAACACCCGATCGATGTACGGCAACTGCTTGCCGGTGCTGTCCACGCGGTGATAAAAGGGGTTTCGCTCGAACACGAACCGCTCCGAAGGGGGGCGTGTGGTGTTGAACCACGGCTGCAGGGTGGGCAGATCGGGGTTGTCGAATTTATACATGTCGTCCATGCGGTGGTGGAGGCCCGCCCAGTTTCTGGTGCCGGCGTCGGCAACCATTTCTTGCAGTTCTTTGTGTCCCGTATAACGGGCGTGGAATCGCCTCAGGTAGTGCGCAGGTCGATAGATGAATAACGGCCGCGCGCCGGCGAGTGTGGGCAGAAAAAAGGGATTGGGTTTCGACCAGGTGTAGCGGATCGTGGTGTCATCGATAATCTCCACTCTCGGTGCTTCCCCGTCCACCAGCAACGCCTGGGTGGGCCCGAAGGGCGAGAGGTCTTTGTCGTTGGCGACGTCTTCCCAGTAGTAGCGGAAGTCTTCGCTGGTAAAGGGTTGACCGTCGGACCAGCGGTGCCCGGGTCGCAGATGCAGAGTAAAGATCCGGTTGCCTTGTTCTTCGAAGCTTTCGAGGATGTCCGGGACCAGTTCGAACTGTTCGTCGTAGGCCACCAGCCGCGCGTACCCGTAGACCACCAGCATGCGTATGTCCCGGGTCTTTCCCATGAGCAAGCGCAGGTCGCCGCCGTAGCGACCGGCGGTTTTGGTGGAATTTTCGAAGCTGACGACGGCCGGCCTGAGGGGCAGCCTGCGGTCGACCGGGGGCAGATTGCCGGATCGCACTGCGTCCGCCAGACTGGGTATCTCGGTGAGACCGGGTAATCTCACGTCCTCCGCGGCGATCGGGGCCGCGGCCGGGAGCAACAGGAGTAATGCGACGACGGTCCGGTATGCGCTCATGCGATGCGTTCGGCGAGCTCGTTACCCCGGGTCGCCGGACGACCCCCCGTGCGTTCGCCCGCAAAGCCCGAGTGCGAAAAGCTCGGCAGTGCGGCTATATTTGTTTTCACCATACGAACGCCCCAGCTGACAAGGAGTACGGATTTCCCCCGGCCTGATAGAACGGAGCACGAATCGGAGGTCCCTGGATGCCGGCCCCGCCGTGCGTCGCCCGGGCTGCTCGAGCTCCGTTCAATCGGATAGCCTGAAGCCGACAGTCCGCAGCGAGCAACACTTTGTCAGGCGTTGATTATGCCGGAAGTACCGCGCTCAGGTCAGTTATTATCCAACCGGGTGAGCACCGTCTTGATGGTCCGCAACGGTTCCCCGTCGCGGATGCGCAGGTATTCGAGGTCCAGGCCGTTCGGCGCCAGCGTTCGATTGTAGACCTGCAGCTCGTAACCGCCGTCGTCGTTGATGTGCAAGGCGAACAGGGTGAGCGTGTCGCCGATGATCCGCGCCCATACGTAGGGTTCACCTTTTATGGGATCCAATGGGATATCTCTGCCGAAGACGTTGGTCTTCATCGCTGACATGAATACGTTCTCGCGGTGAGTCGGTACGAAATCGATCGAATACTCCTTGACCTTGACTTTTCCGCTCGGTTTCAACGTGCTGACCTTCCAGCTGACGTTGAATCCCTTTTTGTGCTTCGAAATGGTGACGCCCAGGTCGCGTTCGATCTGCGAGGTGCCCTCCATGTATTCGGCGTGTCCGAGGTAGCGGCCCACGAAAGGATCGATCAGACTCTCCGCCCATACGTTTGCCGCCTGCAGCAGCACCCCCCACAGCACTGCGATCGCGCCAATTCCCCTGTTCGTCATGAAGCCGTGCCTGCGCATCGCGCCGGTAACGTTGTCATCGGCCGGATAACATAACATAGATCACGGCTCAGTATCGGACCGAGATCATGGAATCCGTTTGTTTCCCAGGCGCCGCAGGTGCGCGCCGGTCACCGCGGCGAACGCCGGCGTCGATACCGGTCGCTGTTTGCGCCGCCCCTGCTCAAGCTTCGATTTCGTCGAGCCGGGCTCCGGTTTTTGCCCGCACCGCGTGTTTACGATTGATGTCTATGAGCGTCGTAGGTATGTGTTCGTTGATGGTGAAAGGCGGAGACCACGCCGAGGGGTCCGAAGATTTTCCCTCCATCAGCGCCGACAGATCGAGCTTCCTGTTCAGGTCCGGATAAGGCACCGCCGCGAGCAGGGCCCGCGTGTAGGGGTGCACCGGGTTACGGAACAGTATTTCGCGGGGCGCGACCTCCACCAGGCGTCCCTGGCACATTACCGCGATGCGGTCGGCAACGTAGTCCACCACCGCGAGGTTGTGGGAAATGAACAGGAACGTCAGCCCCAGTTCCTTCTGCAGTTCCTTGAGCAGATTCAGGATCTGTGCCTGGATGGACACGTCCAGCGCGGACACGGGTTCGTCGCAGATCAGCAGATCCGGCCGCAGCGCCAGGGCCCGCGCGATCCCGATTCGTTGTCGTTGACCACCGGAGAAGCTGTGTGGATAGCGGTTGAGGAAGCGCGGATCGAGCCCGACGAGGCGCAGCAGCTCCTTGACCATCTCCGCCTGATAGGCTTGATCGCCGATCCTGTGGATCAGCAGCGGCTCGCGAACGATGTCGAACACGGTCATGCGCGGATTCAGGGAGCTGAAGGGATCCTGGAAGATCAGCTGCATCTTGCGGCGCGCGGACAGCGCCTCCTCCCCTTCCAGAGAGAGGATGTCCGTCAGCGTCCCGCGGTCGTTGTAGAGCACCTTTCCCGAGTCGGGAAGCAGGGCCCGCATGATGATCTTGCTTACGGTCGTCTTGCCGCATCCACTTTCGCCCACCAGACCGAGGCACTCCCCCTGGTCAATGGAGAAGGAGACATCATCCACCGCGGTGATGACCTGTTCCTGGTGGCCGATGAACCATCCGCTCTTGCGGATGGCAAACGTTTTTCGCAGGTTCTGAACCGCAAGGTGGGGGCCGGCGCGTTCGGCGTCGTTGGGCCAGGGCCTCTTGTCGCTGAGCAGGGGCCCGGTCTCGTGTTCGATCTCGCGCACCGGCTGCAAGCGCTCACCGGGCTTCATGTCGAAATGCGGCACCGCCTTAAGCAGCGCCCGCAGATAAGGATGCCGAGGTTGGTTGAAGATGCCGGCGCTGGGACCGCGCTCCATGACCTGGCCGTGGTAGACCACGACCACGCTCTCGGCGACGTTTGCAACCACGCCCAAATCATGGGTGATGATCAATACCGCCATCCCCAGCTCCGCCTGCAGGTCCTTGATCAGGCTTATTATCTGCGCCTGGATGGTGACATCGAGCGCGGTGGTGGGTTCGTCGGCGATCAACAGCGCCGGATGACAGATGAGCGCCATGGCGATCATCGCCCGTTGCCGGAGACCGCCGGAGAGTTCGAACGGATAGGTTTGCAGCGCCCGGGCGGGATTTGGAAATCCCACCAGGCGCAGCATTTCCTGGGTGAGTGCCAAGCCCTCCTGTTTGCCGACGTCTCGATGCAGGAACAGCGCCTCGCTCACCTGGTCGCCGACGGTATGCAACGGCGATAACGATACCATCGGCTCCTGAAAGATGATCGAGATGCGGCCGCCGCGGATGCTGCGCATCTTGGGGCCTTTGGGCGCCAGTTTGGCGATGTCGACGACGTTTCCCGACCGCGGATAGTTGAACAGAATCTCGCCTGCCCGAATCCGACCGATATCCGGCAATATGCCCATGATGGATTGCGCGATCACCGACTTGCCGGATCCCGACTCGCCCACGAGGGCCACGGTGGATCCGGGCGCGATATCGAAGGACACGCCGCGCACGGCCGGCAGATAGCTGCCGTGCACCGCGAACTCCACCTCCAGCTCCCGTATCGTCAGCAGCGCCTGCATATCGTGTTTCGCATTCCTGGGGCGTCTAGTCGAGATTATTGACCGTGACGGTTCTGATTGGAAGCCGCGAGTGTCAATGCCTCCACGATCTTGCGTAACGACAACGGCCGTTTAACGTACGGCTCGCCCTGGGTCTGGTGTTCGTTGTCGCATACGATCACGCCGGGCAGAGTCAGGCCCTGCTTTTTTCTTTTTACCCAGACATCGACGAGCTCCTGATCTTCTGCGTTGATGAAGGCAAGTCGCGCGTCCGCGATCTTGTCGACGAATTGATAGACACACTTGTTCTGGATGGAGGCGTGGTAGAGAATGCTCTTCAGGACGTGCAGTTCCTTACGGTCGAAACCGAGCGCCAGGATCGTTACACAGTCTGCTGCCACTGCCAAGGAATCGTGTTTTCTGTAGTCGTAAGGGACGCTGCGGACAAGTCCGTATTTATCTTCCACGCGTCGACGGCGGCAACCGCCTTACCTTCCCCTTCACGGATCACGCCGGATTATAACCGGTGTCACCCTCAATCATAGCGCTTTCGTTTCCGCGTCGTCCGATCGACGCCGGGCGTGTCGCGGAACGGTTTCGGCCGTGTGTCGTCGCCGGGCAAGGCGCACGCCGGCATGCGCAAGCGGCGGGCGTCACGGTGAGCGGCATTTTTGTCGCCGCGTATCTCTGGTATCGTTTGCCGTAATGAACGGTTCTCGGAACGCGTTTGCGGCATCGAGCGGTGGATGAACGCGTGCCGGCGGGCGATGACGCCGGTGCAGGAGTGATCGATGAGCGAAAAGAGTGTGCTTTTACGTGGAAAGATTCAGAACCGGCGGGCCCTGGTCATGCCCGGTTGCCACGACGCCCTGAGTGCGAAAGTCATCGAGCGATGCGGCTTCGAGGCGGTGCAGATCTCCGGTTTCGGCCTCGCGGCATGCCTGCTGGGCAAGCCCGACGTCGGCCTGGTGCGGATGAAGGACGTCATGGACCTGACATGGAACGTCGTGCAGGCGGTGGACATCCCGGTGATGGCGGACGCCGATACCGGCGGCGGCAACGCCGTCAACGCCGCCTGGACCACGGAGCGCATGATCAACATGGGCGCCGCTGGCATGAACATCGAAGATCAGACCTTTCCCAAGCGCTGCGGACACCTGGCCGGCAAGGAGGTCATCGATGCGGAAGAAATGCGCGGTAAGATCCGCGCCTGCGCGGACGTGCGCGATCGCCTGGACGCGGACTTCGTCATTAACGCGAGGACCGATAGTTACGCCAACTACGGGCTCGACGAAGCGATTCGCCGCTGCAACCTGTATCTGGAGGCGGGCGCCGACCTCGTGTTCATAGACGCCATCGGCACCGAAAAGGACATCGCGCGGGCGGTCAAAGCCGTGAACGGACCCCTGTCCGTGAACCTCATGGACGCCGTCAGCGGGGTGAAGACCGAGTTGATACCCATTCCCACCCTCGCCGACATGGGCGTCGCCCGGGTTTCCATACCCGTGGCGTCGATCATGGTGGCGCACAAAGCCTTGACCGATTTCTTTACCGCGCTGAAGGCGTCGTCCACAGGGCTGTTGGAGCAACAGACCAACTGGATCACCGACTTCAACGACTTCACGGATTTCATCGGCATGGACGACTACCGCGAGCTGGAGGACAGGTACTTACCTCCGGAAACCGCCGAGGCGGAATGACGGCGGCGCGACCAACTACATCCAGCCGGTTCTGATCGAGCATCGGTTTTGGACTCGAGTGCGGGCAAGGGCTCCCGGGCGCACCAAGACGCGGTGCGGCATGGACCGAACGCGGGCGGAGCGCCGAACACGCAGCAACATGGAGCTCGCGCGGGTCGGGTCTTGAGAATTCTGCACATCATCACCATGGACCGCATTCGCAGCGGCGGTCCGACGCAGTTGCAGCGCCTCGCCCTGGAACAGGCGCGCCGGGGCTGCGCAGTCACCGCGGTGTTCGGGCGCAACGACGCCCATCGCGACGATTTTCGCGCGCTGGAGGAAGGCGGTGTCGAGGTGCGGTTCATGGATTTCGACGGCTTCAGGCCCAGCCTCGCGACCTTCCGGTCTATCCTCGGTCTCAGACGATTGATCAAGCGGGGAGGCTTCGACCTCGTGCACGCGCACAAGGGCACCACCCTGGATCTGCTGTATGTCGCCACCCTGGGGTCGGCCGTTCCCCTGGTCGCCAACCGCGGCATGTCGGCCGAACTGTCCTGGCGCAAGGGCATCAAGTATCGCTCCGGTCGGGTGCGCCGCGTCATCGCCGTGTCCGAAAACGTCAAGGACGTGATGGTCCGAACCGGCGGCGTCGACGCGGGCAAAGTGGAGGTGGTTTACGGCAGCGTGGACGCCGAGCGTTTTCACCCGCGGGTGCAGTCGTCTCTGCGCCGCGAACTCGGCATTCCCGACGGCGCGCGAGTCGTCGGTTTCCTCGGCAGCCTCGGCGGCCGCAAGGGGATTCCCGAGTTGCTGGAGGCGTTCGCCCGGCTGCGCGCACAGCGCGACGACGTCGTGCTGGTGATGGTGGGGGTGAGCGACGAAGAGATGACCCACCGGAAGTATCATATACCGGCTTCGGCCGCGCCCTTCGTCTACCGCGTGCCGTATCGGCGGGACACGCCGAACTGTCTCGCCGCCTTCGACGTGTTCGTGTTTTCGGGGACCCGCAACGAAGGGCTCACCGGCGCCGTGCGCGAGGCCGCCGCCATGGCCCTGCCCATCGTCACCACCGACGTCGGCGGCAACGCCGAGCTCATCGAGGACGGCAGGACCGGGTTGCTGGTGCCCCCCGGGGATGTCGAATCCCTGCGCGCCGCGCTGGAACGAATGCTTGCGGAACCGGACCTGGCCCGGTCCCTGGGGCGGGCGGCGAGAGAGGCGGTCGTTGCGACCATGACCGACGCCCTGCGGGCCGAACGCATGGAGGCGATATATCGGGAGGTGATCGGCGAACGCTCGAGACCCGGGTCGTACTGATACGCGCCCGGGAACTTGACGTCGTTGCAGCCCCGGCACAGACTTCACGTACAAGAGTAGAAACCGTTGATCGACCGCGGGGGCACAGGTGGCGTCAGGACGTTTGGTCTACATTGTCGGAGCATCGGGCTCCGGTAAAGACACGGTACTCAGAACCATAGACGCAGGGGGTGACCGCGCCGTTAGAGTGGCCGTCGCCCGGCGCTTCGTCACCCGGCCCGTGGTGAACGGCGTCGAAAACCACATCTATCTGTCCGAAAACGAATTTTGCCGGCGCCGGGAGCAGGGCTTATTTGCCATGGAATGGCGCGGTCATCGCTACCGTTACGGCATCGGCACCGAGATCGACGCCTGGATGCGGCAGGGGACGTCGGTGCTGGTGAACGGTTCCCGCGCCTACCTGCCTGCGGCGAAGCAACGCTACCCGGACCTGCTCACCGTATGGCTGCAGGTGGACGAAGACACCCTCAAGACCCGGCTCCTGTCCCGGGGCCGTGAAGGGCCGGCGGATATCGAGTCGCGGCTGCGACGCAACGACACGCTGGAGCGCCGCATACCGGACGACGCCCACCTCGTCGACAACGGCGGCGATTTGCAGGCGACGGTGCAGCAGATACTGAGCATCGTAGCGCGCGGCGGTGGTTGTTAGCAGCCGAGGGTATTCGTGTGGTTCAGATGTTCCGCCTCTAGGCCACCGCGCGCCGAGAACAAGAGGTCCGAATTCAATTCGGACCTCTTTTGCATTTCATAAAACGAAATGTCGCCGTTTCAAGAACGAAACACCGTAAATCTCTGCGGTGTCTATATGTAATGATAGGCCGGACATGTCGGTGCAATATTCAGCTTAAGGTCGCTGGAAATAGACCTGTCCACCGGCCACAGCGAGCACAGCCGCGGCCAGCTGCTCGGCTACTTGATCTTTGAGCACGTACCCCACCGCGCCGGCGCTGCGCATGGCCGTCACGAAGCGATCCTCGGCGTGCATGGAGAGCGCAATCACCTTCACCGATGGGTATCGGGCAGAAATTTGACGGGTGACTTCTACGCCGTTCTGATCGGGCATGATGACGTCCATGATCACGACATCGGGCGAGAGTTTCCCGATCAGGCGCATAGCGGTTGGGCCGTCTCCCGCCTCGCCCAATACCGTCAGTCGGGGTTGCGTCTCCAGCAGAGTGCGCATCGAGCCGCGGAACGCGGCGCTGTCGTCGACCAGCAGGAGGCGGATCGGTAGCGTCTCCGGAGGCGTCTCCTTTTCGCTCATCATGCGATTTGTCTCCACAACTGGGAAGCGCATTCGAGGCAGAGCGGAGTGCGCCCAACCGCGGCGGGCCCCGCTGTTGGTGGTAGTGCATTGTGAGGCCATTGATAACAGAGTGGCCCCAGCATAACCATAGGAACAATGCTGATTTTTATCGGTAAAAATGCTGAATTTTAGGTGCCGAATTGCTGACTTCGCTTGCGTACGCATGAAATTGTAAACATGTGTTACCCACTCTTTGTGCGGCCGCTCAAGTTTTTTACCATCAGGTGATGACACCTGGATGGAACCGTCCCAACCCGAGCCCGCTATCATGAGTATCCGCATCGTCCTGGCCGATGATCACGTCATCGTTCGCGACGGCCTGCGGTCCTTGCTCGAGCGGCAGCCCGAGATGGAGGTCGTCGCCGAGGC
>CAMYIN010000012.1 GCA_947258495.1 uncultured Gammaproteobacteria bacterium | reverse complement strand
AAGAAGTTGGTTCCAGAATTGCAAGAGTAAATTCTGTTGGAACGTAATTTGCTAGACGATGATGCGCGGTACGAGGCCACATTTCGGCGGTGCGTTGGTGCAGGCGCCCCGCAGGTGACGCCACGGTCATCGGTCTCGGCGTCTTCGTCGCAGGGAACGCGACCTGCCGCGGGTCGCTGCGTGTCCGGCTTCGCCACAGACGGGACGATTTCGCCGCAGCGGATTTAAGAACAACATGCTTTAGATAGAGGTAAAGGAGGGTTGGTCATGGTAAGCGGTTTGAAGATTGATTCCATTAGAAAGCAAGGCGTCTGGTACGCGACTGTTGCAACCGTACTCGGGGTGCTGACGGCGACGAGCGGGGCTGCGCTTGCGGCCGATGTGGAGTCCATCGACTGGTCCCAGGTGCCGGTCAATAAACCCAGGCTCTACTACCCCGGTCAGTCGAGCTATCAGTGGCTGCGCACCTCGGAACACAAAAAAGCGACCGAAGAGACCAAGGCCGGCGAGGCCTGTCTGCGGTGCCATGAGGGCGAACAGAAATCCCTTGGCGGGATCCTGGTGGTAGAGAATCGCCTGGAGCCCGATCCGATTGAGGATAAGTCCGGCTACAAACGCCTGTCGGTGCAGGCGGCGCACGACGACCAGTATCTGTACATGCGATTCAGTTGGGACTCGGACGGCGACGGTCCGGGGGACGTCGGCAACCTGATGCGTTTTGACGGCTCCGAATGGGTCTGGTGGGGCAACCACCGGCAGCACGAGGCGGTCATCGATGAGGGCGAGCCGGCGATTTATCCGGATCGATTGGGGATCATGATCGGTGACGCCAAAGTCGAGTTCTACCCCGAGCAGGGCTGTTGGATGACCTGTCACGATTCGATGGTGGGCATGGTCGAGCAGGCCGACGAAGACGAAGTCGGCGAACACCCGGTGATCAGTCAGCTCTACCATAGTATCGGGATCCCCATCACCAATTACCTGGTGCGCAAGTACATTCCGGGTTCGCGCTCTGAAGGTACCGAGTGGGCGGCCGTTAAGTCGGAGGACGAACTGGCGGCGCTGCGTGCGCAGGGCGCTTTCCTGGATCTGATCATCTGGGACGCGTCCATGACCAATCCCGCCGGCGTCGCCGCGGACTTCAACGTGCTGGAAATCAAGAAGGTGGACGAGGGCACCAGCGCGCTGTGGCCCAACGGCGAGATGCGCCAAGGGCCCAAATACATGTTCGACGAAGCCAAGGTGGGTTTCTCCGCCCTCACCGAGGAGGATCTTGCAGACCCGTCGAAGCCGAAACACCTGATCGTCGGTCAGAACACCGCGCCCTTCGACGCCGCTAAGATCAAGGAAGGCGACCTGCTGCCGGCGCACTTGCTGGACACCGCCTCCGCCGAGGGCTCGGCGGCCGATATCGATTACGCCAAGGGAGTCTTTAAGGATGGGAAATACACCGTCGTCATGCGGCGCAAGCTGGATACCGGCCATCCGCAGGACGACAAGGTGCTGAAGGTGGGCGGTATCTACTACTTCAACTTTTCGGTTCACGACGATGCCGCGGGCAAACGCGCCCACCACGTCTCATTTCCGGTGAGCGTGAGCATCGGCCCCGGCAAGGCCGACATCCAGGTGACGACGCTCAATTGACGACTCCGTCGTCGTGAAGACCTGGCAGTGCGCGCGTGGCTGAATCGAAAAACGGCGATCGTAGGGGGGGGGGTTCTCGTGCTCGTCGTCGTCGCGGCCCTGGCGTTCGAACCGCTGACGCGCAAGGTCGCGGCCCAGGACGGCGTCTGCTCGTATTGTCACGTCGATCACGAGTATCGCGCCGAAGTGCGGCTGTCTTATTCCAAGTACCATCCGTTATCCACCACGGAAGGGTACGAGGACAAGCAGGCGGTGTGTGTGGAGTGCCACCTGCCCACGGGTTTCATCAATGCGTTGTACGCCTACACGCACTTCGCCAGCTTCACCGACCTGTTCGGGCATTTCCGCCACCGCACGGCGGAACGCGCCGGGCCATGGCTGCCGCCCCGGCAGGCGGCCGCGTTTCGGGTTCGAGACCGGTTGTTTGAATACGACAGCTCCCCCTGCCGAGTCTGCCACATCGAGGAAGAGATCGAACCCAAGCGCGAGCGCGGCAAAAATGCCCACAAGAAGGCGCTGGAAGACAAGCAGACCTGCATCGAGTGTCATTACAACGAAAAGCACCGACCGGTGGACGTGCGCGAAGGTATTTTTGATCGCCCGACAGAGGCTTCGGTTTCGCCCGCGAGGGAGAAACCGGTCGGTTGATGGGGCGCAAGGGTCGAGGAGTCGGTAATGAGTGACAACAGCGATCGCCCGGTGAGCCGGCGGAGGTTCCTGAAACGGGTAGGCCAAGGGGCCGCCACCGTGGCCACCGCGGGGGTCGCGGGCGGGGCCATGCACGCCGCCGCGACCAAGCCCGCTGCCGACGTTGAGCAAAGGAACGAGGTCCAGTACGGCATGCTCATCGATCTCCGGCGCTGCATCGGATGTCAGGCCTGCACCGTGGCGTGCAAGGCCGAAGCGGACGTGCCCATGGGGGTCGCGCGAAGCTGGGTGGAGTACGTGGAAAAAGGGCGCTACCCCAATGCGGGACGGAGCTTCCTGCCGCGCCTTTGCAATCACTGCTCGGAGCCGCACTGCGTGCGGGTGTGTCCCACCGGGGCCACCTATGAGCGCCCCCAGGACGGCCTGATCGTCATCGACCAGGGGGTGTGCATCGGCTGCCTCTACTGCGCCCATGCGTGTCCCTATGACATGCGCTTTCTGAACCCGGTGACACGTTTCGCCGACAAGTGTGACATGTGCATACACCGGGTCTCCCAGGGTCTGGTGCCGTCGTGCGTGAATACCTGCCAAGGGCGGGCGCGCGTCTTCGGCGACGTCAACGATCCCAACAGTGAGATACACAAGCTCATCGCAAGAAATCCCGTGTCGGTGATGCGCGAGACCTACGGCACCCAGCCCAACGTCTACTACATCGGCCTGGACACCACCGATGAGAACACCAAAAAGCCCGGCCAGTACGTGCGGGTCACGACCAACAAGGCCAAGTCACCGAAGAGGACCTGACCATGGAACACCATCTCATGTGGAACTGGCCGATGATCGTGTATTTGTTCCTGGCGGGTCTGGGGGCGGGCGCGTTGGCGGTGAGCGGCATCGTGGTGCTGTGGGGCCCGGCTGGCGAGTTCCGCCACCGGGCGGCGCTGGTCGCGCGCCTCGGCGCCTTCATCGGCCCGTTGCCCGTCATTATCGGCACGATACTGTTGATCTACGAACTCGGGCGGCCATTCCGCGCGCTCAACCTTTTCACCAGCAATCTCTGGTTCATGGTGTTCAATCCCTCGCCCATGAACTGGGGCAGCTGGTTCATCCTGCTGTTTTGCATTTTCGCCACCGTCTACGCACTCACCTTCATACCCTGGGAGGCGCTGCTGAGCGGTGAACGGGGTAAACGGCTGGAGGCCCGCGCTGAGCGCATGCGCTCACCCATGGCCGTGATCTGCGTACCGCTGGCCATCGCCATGGCGATCTACACGGCGATACTGTTGGCGGCGATACCGGCGCGTCCCCTGTGGCACACGCCGGTACTGTGGCTGCTGTTCACCGTCTCCGCAATCTCCACCGGATTGTCGGCCATCATCCTGGTGCAGCGGTTCATGTTCCGCAAGCCAGGCGCAGTCCGAGGCGCAGTCCGGCGTGAGGATCCCGCCTTCCGGGTCAGCGAGTACTACCTGGTGAGCATGAAGGTGCTGCTGATCATCGCCGAACTGGTGGTCATCGGCCTGTTCATCATGTTCGCCCACATGACCATCAACTCCGCAAACTTTGCCGTACAGGTGCTGTTGCCCGGGGGCGAACTGGCGACCACCTTCTGGGTCGGGGTCATCCTGGTGGGGCTGCTGATACCCGCCTTCATCGAGGGTTTCTATCTGTTACGCACAGCGGTGCTGGGGCACGAATTCGAATGGCCCTACGTCATCAACGTCTCCGCGCCCATCGCCATACTGTTCGGCGGCCTGATGCTCCGCTACGTGATCGTGGTGGGCGGGCAGATCACCGGGCCAATCGGTATCTGAGGACGTAGCGATGTTTAATCGGCGAAATTTTCTACGCATCGGCGCGACCGTCGCCGCGGCCACCGCCGCGTCTCCACTGAGAACGGCGTTGGCTGCTGCTGAGACTCAGTCCAAGGCCACAGCCAGTTCCGGAAGCAGCGCAAGGGAGTTTTTCGATGAGGGAGGCCGGGACTACTCGTATCTGCGCGGGACCGAGAAAGAGGCCACGCCGAGCGCTTGCTGGCAGTGCGTATCGCGCTGCCCCATCATCGGATTCACCGAAGACGGGGTGCTGACGAAGATCGAGGGGCAACCGAACTCGATCCGTTCCCTCGGCAAGGTCTGCGCCAAATCGCAAGCGGGCATCAACCAGGTCTACGATCCCGACCGCATCCTTCATCCCATGCGGCGCGTCGGGGAGCGGGGCGAGGGTAAGTGGAAACGCATCAGCTGGGACGAGGCCCTGGGCGAACTGGCGCAACGACTGCAGCGCCTGCGTGACGCCGGGGAGCCCGAGAAGTTCATGTTCCATTACGGGCGCATGAAAGGCGGCACCAGCAAGCTGGTGCACAATTTTCTCGCCGCCTACGGCACCGGCACCATCGGCAATCACACCAGCCTGTGCGAGGGCGGAAAGTGGACCGCGCAGGAGCTGACCTGGGGCAGTCATTACGACAACTGGGACTTCGACAACACGCAGTTCGTACTCAACTTCGGCAGCAACATCTTCGAAACCCACACCAACCACATCTCCACCGCCCAGCGTCTCATCCGGGCGATGGTGGATAGGAGCGTGCGTCTCGTTACGTTCGACGTGCGTCTCTCGAATACGGCGGCGAAATCCACGGAATGGGTACCGATCCGGCCCGGCACGGACCTGGCGGTGGTACTGGCGATGTGCCACGTCATCATGCGTGAGGGATTGTACGAAGCGGGCCTGCCGTTTCTCGAGTTCTGCAAGGTCACCGCCGACTACCGTGCATCCGTGGACGACAAGATCGAGGCCTTGAAGCGGCACGTCAAGGAATACACGCCGGAATGGGCCTCCGGGATCAGCGGCGTGCCGGCGTGGCAGATCGTCGAGATCGCGCGTGAGTTCGCGAGCCGGCGGCCCGCCTGCGTCATCAGTTACCGCGGGGCCGTCGCCCATTACAACGGCAACGAGACCGAGCGCGCGATCCAGATGCTTGCCGCCATCACCGGCAACATCGACAATCCGGGCGGGCGCTGCAAGGCGGTGGGCGCGAGCTGGGATTACCCCAAGCCCAAGGAAATCCCCGAGTCGAGAAAGCTCGATCTCATGGACGGGTCTGCGGGGCAGGTCGCGTTTCCGACGCACCACGTGAGCCACCAGGTGTTGGAACGGATCCGGCAAGGCAGCGCCGGACGCCCGGACGTCTACCTGTGGTATTGCTACGCACCGGTGTACGCGAACGGAGACTGCAAGGCCAACGAAGAAATCCTCAAGGACGAGTCGCTGCTGCCTTTCACGGTAAGCGTGAATCCGTTCTACGACGAGGCGGCGGCGCTGGCGGATATGATCCTGCCGGACACCACCTACCTGGAGCGCTGGGACTGGGAGGACATGGTGTCGCCGACGCAGGTTCCCGAGTACTACATTCGTCAGCCCCTGGTGTCGCCGCTGGGCGAGTCGCGGAATTTCGCGGATGTCTGCTGCGACCTGGCGGACAGGCTGGGATTGGATATCGGCGTCGAGTCCATGGAAGACTTCGTGGAGAAATCCTGCAAGCTGACGAAGATCGTGAAGAAGAAGGCGCGCGGATTCCGCGGCATGCGAAAAAAGGGGGTGTGGCACAGTAAACGCGCCAAACCGCAGTATTACTCCTACCGACAGGACGTCAAGGACAAGGAACTGGACAAGACCACGGTCGTCTTCGACGACGCAACCGGCGTTTACTGGGACTGGAAGAAGGCCGGAGTGGGCAGTCGCGACGTGGCCGAAGCGCAAGGCTACACGCGCACGACAAAATCCTACCGGGGCTACGTCGCGCAACAGTTCGGCGACCGGGTTCACCTGGGTTTTCCGCCGGACAAACTCAATAAGTCGGGGTGCTTCGAGATCTATTCGTCCCTCATGGAAGAGCGCGGCCTGCCGCCGATGCCCACCTACATGGCCATCCCGGAGCACGCCGACCTGGCGCCGGACCAGCTGGTGCTGACGACCTACAAGGTCAACGTGCATACCCATTCGCGCACCATGAACTGCCGCTGGCTGGCCGAGCTGTATCACGACAACCCCGCGTGGGTGAACCCGGGCACTGCGGAAGCCCTGGGTATACGGGACGGCGACACCGTCAAGGTCAGTTCCGCGATCGGCGAGATCGAGACACGGGTGCAGGTGACGCCCGGTGTGGTCCCTGGGGTCATCGCCATCTCCCACCACTGCGGGCACTGGCAGTACGGGCGCATCGCCTCGGGGAAACGCGCGCCCGAGGGGGTGGACGATATTCCGGACCGCGATGAGCGCTGGTGGGACCGTAACGGCGTGCATCCCAATTGGGTGATCCCCAATTCGCCGGATCCGATCAACGGGCAACAGCGTTGGATGGACACCGTGGTGCGTATTACCAAGGTCTAGCCCGAACGGCGCAGCTCCAACCCGCCGTCGATGCACGATATAGGTTTTAATGATGCACAGTGACTTTGGGAATGAAATGGTGATGTTCTATTCGTCGTCATCATATCGTTGACATGCAGGCTGGTATTGCGTACTTGTTGAGTGGGACGGCCTGGAGGAAGAACCGTCTTGGTTCGTCGATTGTCGTCGCGTGCCTGGCGCTGTTACCCGCCGTTTCTTTGCAGGCCGCCGAAGTACGGGATGAGCTGGCCCAGATCGTGCGCCTGATGGGTTACGGTGGCGGGATCCACAACTTCAAGAATTTCGTTCTGCGGGACAGGGAGGAGTACCGCACCGCAGCCCACACGGACTTCACGGGTATCCTGGACGTGATCGCGCGTATCGAGGGCGACGGTAAATGGAACGCCGCGGAGCAGCAGGCGCTCAAGGCGGTGAAGGAGGTGGTGGAGTCCTACAACGCGGCCCTGGAGCGGGTCGCCGAACTGCGCTTAAAAGGATGGCGGATCGAAGACATCGAACGCGTGGTGATCATCGACGACAGCGCCGCCGTGCAGGGATTGGACGTCTTGCGCGCAAGACGGAATTGGACGGACCTGGAAGAGATCGAATTTCACCTCGGTTACGGCAAGGCCATTCACAACTTCAAGAACTACGTGCTGCGCGGGCGCGAGATCTATCATACCGAGGCCCTGCAGAACCTGTTGGCGGTGGAAGCGCTGGTGGCAAACCAACTCAGCCGAGCGGAATTGAGAAACCCACGGGCCGCCGCGCACAAGCTGGTGCGCGAAAAGGGTACGACGGAGCCCGCCGACGACGTGGCTTACGAAAAAGCGGTAGAGGAGATCGCACAACTGCTCGGCGAAGATCGGGCGGCGTTGGAGAATGTAGAACGGACGGCTCGGGCCTACCGCGACCATCTGGACCTGATCGAACGCTTCATCGCCACGCAGCGCTCCGTGCGCCAGATCGATCTCGCCGTCAAGATCAACGACGGGCCCGCGAAGGCGGGTCTGGCCCACCTCAGAGGATCACGTTCCGGCATCACGGCTCTGCTGTCGAACCCGTAAAGCGCGCCTGCTCGGAGCAGCCCGCCCTCGGCGACACATCATCGAGGCACGGGAACGCGTGCGAAACCGCCCGTCTGCGCCGCCCTGCGGGAACTTTGACGCCATGTCCAGGATGACGCGCCTTGTTACCGGGCGGTAACTCAGCGCACGAGCCCCCCCGTACGGACGTTACTTGACGGTAACAGGAGGTATTGATCCATGCGTGGGCACAGCGTTATCTCGTTGATTGGTATAAAAAAAATAAACTGGTTCGGATATTGCTAGGGGTTAACGTGAACGGTGCGCTTCGCCGCCTCCCGCCGGACGAAATGCAGGCGAATCACACCCAACCGCTGTCGAAGAAATCTCAAACAAGAGGAGGATTCAGGTATGACGACAGTCTCTGGGCCGACGATGACTCGTCGGCAGATGTTAAAACGCATGGGGGCGGCCACCGCCGGTGTCACGGTGGTAGCCGCTGCGGCGATGGCCGCGCGCCCGGCCAAGCAGGCAGTGCGCTACGCCATGGTCATCGACACCCGGCGCTGTTCCGGATGCCAGGCGTGCAGCATCGCCTGCAAGGCGGAGTTCGAAGTCCCCCTGGGCGCGGTGCGCTCGTGGGTGGAGCACGTCGAAGTCGGCCAGTTTCCGAACGTCGAGCGCCGCATGCTGCCGCGCCTGTGCAATCAGTGTTCGGAGCCGCCTTGTGTCGATGTGTGCCCCACCGAGCCGAAGAAGGCCACCTACAAGCGCGAAGAAGACGGCATCGTCGTGGTCGACGAGAAACTGTGCATCGGTTGCGCCAAATGCCTTGAGGCTTGCCCCTACGACGCCCGCTTCATGAATCCCTTCAAGGGCGATCCGGTCAAGACCAAGGGCAACGGCGTCGCCGACAAGTGCGATTTCTGCCTGCACCGCATCTCCCAGGGCGTGCAGCCGTCCTGCGTCAACACCTGTCAAGGCAAGGCGCGTATCTTCGGCGACCTCAACGACCCGACCAGCGCGGTGGCCAAGCTCGTCGACGAATACGATACGACCGTGCTGTTGCGCGAAAAGAAGACCAAGCCAAGCGTCTTCTACATCGATGCGGATTATCTCGAGGCGAAGAAGGACCCGAAGGCCGATCAGTACTTCCGACTGGACACGCATCGCAAAGAGTCGTCCAGCAAACGTTGGGCTTAAGGGAGGTATCACCATGTTAAATCGTCGAAATTTTCTGAAACTCGGCGCTGCGGCCACGACAACCGTTGCCGGCGGGGCCTGTCTCAACGTTCAAGCTGCAAAAGATCTGCCGGAATGGGGGAACAAAGGCTTCTCGCCGACCACCGGTAAGCAGCGTCAGGCAATTCCGAGCGCGTGCTGGCAGTGTGTCACGCGCTGCGCCAATATGGGCTACGTCGAGGACGGCCGGTTGGTGAAGATCGAATCCAACGTCAACTCGATCCGCACCGAAGGCGTGATGTGCGCCAAGGGGCAGGGCGCGGTCAACCACACCTACGACCCGGACCGCATCCTGTATCCGATGAAGCGCGTCGGTGAGCGTGGTTCCGGTCAGTGGGAACGCATCTCGTGGGACGACGCCCTTGACATGATCGCGGCGCGGATGAAGAAGAACCGCGACGCCGGCACACCGGAAAAGGTCGTCTATCACTACGGCCGCGCCAAGGCGAGCCACTCGAAGACCATCGGTGGCTTTTTCAAGGCCTACGGCACCGGCAGCATCGGCAATCACACGGCGCTCTGCGAGGGCGGCAAGTGGACCGCGCAGGAGCTGACCTGGGGCGGTCACTACGACAACTGGGACTTCGACAACACCAAGTTCGTGATCAACTTCGGCAGCAATGTCCTGGAGACCCACACCAACCACATCCCGACGGCGCATCGCCTGCTGTGGGCGATGGCCGAAAAGGGCGTGGAGATGGTCACCTTCGACGTGCGGCTGTCGAACACCGCGGCTAAGTCGAACGAGTGGGTGCCGGTCAAGCCGGGCACCGACGCCGCCGTCATCGCCGCGATGATCAACGTCGTCATGAGCGAGGGTCTGTACAAGGGTGACGGCGAAGAGTTCCTGAAATACACTCGGGTTACCGAGGACGTCAACGCCGACGTGCCGACCAAGATCGCCGCGATCAAGGCGGGCGTGAAGGACTACACGCCTAAGTGGGCGGAGAAGATCAGCGGCGTGCCGGCCGACAAGATCACCGCCTTGGCGCGCAGGTTCGCGACCACCAAGCCCTCGGTGCTGGTTTCCTACCGCGGTCTGGTCGCCCACTACAACGGCAACGAGGGCGAACGCCTGGCGCAGCTGCTGTGCGCTGTCACCGGCCAGATGGACAAGCCGGGCACGCGCATGAAGGCGGTCGGCGCCGGTTGGAAGTGGCCGAAGATACCGGCAGCAAAGAAGATCAAGAAGCTCGACATCTTCGACGGCTTCCCGGGGCAGGTCGCGTACCCGACCCACCACGTCGCCGAGATGGTGTTGCCGATGATCAAGGACGGCAGGAACGGCCGGCCCGACATGTACGTCATGTACTGCTGGACGCCGACCTACGCCAACGGCAACGTCGCCGAAGCCATCGAAATCCTCAAGGACGAGAAGCTGATACCTTTCGTCGTCTCTGTGGACCCGTTCTACGGCGACTCGACGATGTTCGCCGACCTGATCCTGCCCGACACCCCGTTCACCGAGCGCTGGACCGCCGAGGACATGGTCGACCCGGCGCAGATCGGCGAATTCTACATCCGCCAGCCGTTCACCAAACCGTTAGGCGAGGCGCGCGACTTCTCGGACGTGGTCTTCGACCTTGCCAAGCGGCTCGGCGTCGACATGGGCGAGGCGAAGTCGCACGAGGACTATGTGCGACTGGCGTGCGAGAACACCCCCGGGGTCAAGGAGGCCGGCGGATTCGAGTACATGAAAAAGCACGGCGTCTGGCACGACAAGAACGCCACCCCGCAGCAGCAGGTGTACAACCGGCCGGTTGCGGAGTCGGTATACAAGGCCAAGGGTGTGGTGCTCGACGCTGCGTCCGGCGTCTACTGGAAGCCCGCCAGCGAGGCGGACGCGAAGAAGGGCTACGTGGCCACCAAGGGCGCGTACAAGAAGTACGTGGCCCAGAAGATGCCGCACGGCGTCTTTTCCGGCTTCGCCCCGGACAAGGTCAACAAATCCGGCTACCTGGAACTCTGGTCGCCGCTCCTGAAGGCGAAGGGCTTTAATCCGTTCCCGACCTGGATGGAGATACCCGAGCACCAGAAGATGGGCCCGGACGACCTGGTCCTGACCACCTTCAAGCACGCGACACAGACGCATTCGCGTACCATGAACTGCAAGTACCTGGCGGAGGTGTACCACAACAATCCGGCGTGGATTAATCCCGTCACCGCCAAGGCCCGCGGCATCTATGACGGTGATCGGATCAAGGTAACTTCCGCCGTCGGTGAGATGGTGACCAAGGCACGGGTGACGGAGGCGATCATCCCCGGCGTCGTTGCCATCTCGCACCACTGCGGCCACTGGGCGTACGGTCGTTATGCCTCGGGCCGCCGCGCCCCCTCCACGGACGAAGAGCGTGGCGACCGCGACTTCAAGTTGAAGTGGTGGACCGAAAACGGAGTGCATCCCAACTGGGTGATCCCCAACGCACCGGATCCCATCAACGGTCAGCAGGCATGGATGGATACGGTGGTGCAGGTGACCAGGGTGTAGCCGTTTGGTCGCAGTGGACGCGGCTATGACGGACGACGGTTCCTCCAACGGTTTGGCGAGGACGGCCATAGAGGTGAGCAACCTCTATGGCTTCCTCGCCGCTGTTTTTCGGGAAGAGGTGTCCGACCA
Source organism: uncultured Gammaproteobacteria bacterium (assembly GCA_947258495.1). GTDB lineage: Bacteria > Pseudomonadota > Gammaproteobacteria > Arenicellales > JAANXG01 > CALZGZ01. The sequence goes on along the minus strand of CAMYIN010000012.1, from coordinate 10,089 downwards.
TTTTCTTGCGCAACTCCGGTCTCCGCAGCTGCGCGAGACCTTGGCGGATGCCGGGATTGCGCTGGACGAACATCTGTTGCGGGGGGCCGAAGAAGAAGTGTTGCGCGACCTCGCGGTGGAATTTGCAGCGCTGTTTCTGGGCCCCGGCGAACACATCTCACCTCACGAATCCGTGCATCTCCCGAAAGGCGGTTTCCTTTGGGGCGCGGAGACGGTGGTCGTGCGCAAGTTCGTGAATGCCCTCGGTTTCAACTACGCCGATAACTTCAAGGGGCTACCTGATCATATCAGTGTCGAATTGGAGGTCATGGCCGAGCTTGCCAGAAGAGAAGGTGCCGCCTGGGAGAAAGGGGACACGGACGAGGCCGCGAACAGTCTCGCCTATCAGCACCAGTTCGTGACCGAGCACCTTGCAAAGTGGGTGCCGGCGTTTTGCGCCAAGGTGACAAAAGTTGCCGGCTTGCCGTTTTATCGTGATATGGTGCGATTGACGGCGGAGTTTCTGGAAAGCGAACAATCGGATATTGAAAGGAGACTCGATATCGCCAGGGTGGCATAGCGGGGGTCGGCAAACGACACATGACGCAGGAGGACTCGGTTCCCGAACTGCGGTTCCATCCCGTGTCCCTAGACCGTTGGGAGGACCTGCGGCGGGTCTTCGGTGACCGGGGGGCCAGTCGCGGGTGTTGGTGTATGCGCTGGCGGTTGCCGAAGGACCAGTTCGAAATCCAGCGTGGCGAAGCCAACCGCAACGCCCTTCGGTCGGGGATTCGTTCCGGGCGGGTATGCGGAATTATCGGCTATCTCCAAGATCAGCCCGTGGCCTGGTGTTCCGTGGGACCCCGCGAGCACCTTTGCGGTCTCCGCGTCTCCGACCTGCTGGCCCCGGTTGACGAAAAACCGGTCTGGTCGGTGGCGTGTCTATTCGTCGCCAAGCGCTACCGCAACCGCGGTCTGAGTCTGCAACTGCTGAAAGCGGCCGTCGAGCATGCCGGCCAATGCGGCGCCGAGATCGTGGAGGGATATCCGATCAGGCCCAGGGAGGGCGACGTCCGGGTCCCGGCTGCGGTAACCTGGACCGGGCTCGAATCGTTGTTTACCGAGGCGGGTTTCGTCGAGGCCGCGCGGCGCGTCGAGATGCGGCCGATCATGCGGTTCTATATCCCGCAGACCGGGCAAGCTTGATGGATAACAGCGCTCCTGTCCTTGATGCCGTGGGCGTCGCGATGGTGCAACGCACAACTCTGGCTCGGGCGACGACGCCGGCCCGGGCAAGGCGGCGACACCGGAGCGCTCTGTCCGCCACCCGCTCGCAAAGCAGGCGCGCTGCCGCATAATGGAGTAGGATACTGACGGGTGCTGAATACAGGCTCGTGTGTGCCATGGTTTACTCGCTGAAGTTACACATCCCCTTGCTGTGCCTGGTATTGGCGGTGGGCACTCCGGCAGCCGTGGGCGCGGAGCAGCCCTCGACGCTGCGTATCGGCTTGACGCCGGTTTTTCTGGACAACAAGTTGTCCATCCTGCGCATCTGGAAGCGGTATTTAGAAATACGTCTGGAACGTCCGGTCGAGTTCGTCCAGCGGCAAACCTACCGGGAAATCACCGATCTGCTGCTGGCGCGGGACATACAGACCGCCTGGATCTGCGGTTTTCCTTTTGTGCGCAACACGCGCGAGCTTACGTTATTGGCGGTGCCTTTGTATCGTGGACAGCCGCTGTACCGGTCTTACCTCATCGTCCCTGCGACCGACGAGTCGACGCGCAACATCTCCGACCTTCGGGGCAAGATATTCGTCTACTCGGACCCGGATTCCAACTCGGGATTTCTCGTCCCCCGCGTGGGACTGCGGCGCCTGGGATACAACCCGGACACTTTTTTTTCGCGGACGTTTTTCGCCTGGGCGCATCACGATGTCGTCATGGCGGTGGCGGAGGGGGTCGCGCAAGGCGGTGCCGTGGATGGATACGTCTGGGACACGCTGCAGCAGCTTCATCCCGAGATTACCCAGCGCACGCGAATCGTCGATAAATCGCGCTTGTTCGGTTTTCCGCCATTGGTGGTACACAGCGCCCTGCCGGAGGACGAAGTGCGTTCGTTACGCCGGGTGATGCTGAAGATGCAGGACGAGCCGGACGGTGCCGCGTTACTGCGGGAATTGAATTTGGACGGCTTCATAGCGGGAAATACGGATTTATACGACGGGATTCGCAAAAACGTGCTTTACATGAACAGGGCTAAGCGGAATGTTTGGCAGAATCAGCTTACGCTACGAGGTACCGATTAGTCTCAGCCTCGCCATTCTGCTGACCAGCTTAGTCATCGGCAGCGTGCTCATCTGGCGGTCCTACGAAGAGTTACGCAACGATCTTTTCCGGAGCTCGGTCGAACTTGGCACGGTGCTGACGCGCACTTTGGTCACAGCGCTAAAACACGATGACGTCTGGCAGGCTTACCAGACACTGCGCTCGGCGGGTTTTAAAAGCTATATCGTGTTAGACGATCAGCAACGCATTTTCGTCTCTAATCAGCCCAAACAATTTCCGATGTTGAGCGAGTTACGAACGCTGGGTCCGGAGTTCGACGCGTTGCAGGTCGATATCGACAACCATGTCTCGCTGACGCCGTTTCTGCATGAAAGACTGGAGGACGAACGCTTGTACGTGGTGATACCGATAATCGACGACGGCATCCGCATCGCCAACCTGGTCATCGGCTATCCACGGACCATCTATCGGCCGCATCTGATGAACATCGCGAGTCGCGTCGGCTTGACTTCGCTGATCGTGATAGCGTTCCTGATACCCATCGGATGGTGGGTGGGTAATCGCACCGTCAACCCCCTGGTGCAGCTTTCGCGGGCCATGAGTCAGGTCGGCAGTGAACCGTTAGACGACATCAAATACAAGCCCTTGGGCCGAGATGACGAAATTGGTAAGCTCGGTCAGAGCTTTCAGGCCATGATCGAGGAATTGAAAGAGAAGCAGAACCTGGAGGGCCAAGTGATTGTCTCCGAACGGCTCGCTGCGATCGGTCGGCTTGCGGCGGGCATCGCGCATGAGATCAACAACCCACTGGGCGGCATGATGAACGCGATCAGCACGCACCGCCGCTTCGGCCCCTTGGGCCCGGAGACCGAGAAGACCATGATCCTGCTGGAACGGGGACTCAAGCAGATTCACGAAACCGTCTCCGCCTTGCTGGTGGAGGCGCGTCAGGAAAGTCACGACTTGACGCCGGAAGACGTCGAGGACGTTCGGCTGCTGGTGCAGTCCGATGCCCAGAAAAAAGGCCTGCGCTTGGTATGGGACAACAAGCTCGACGGGCCGTTGTCGCTGCCCTCGACCCCGGTGCGGCAGGTGCTGATGAACCTGTCGCTGAACGCGGTGCAGGCGGCTGCGGAAGCGGGAAACGTGACGCTCAGCGTCGCGCCCGTAGACGGTCTTCTGGAAATACGTGTGTCCAACGACGGTATTACCGTCTCCAACGAGGAGATCGGCAAGCTGTTCGAACCGTTTGTTCACCACCGTCCCGGCGGGACGGGTCTCGGATTGTGGATCACCTACCAGATAGTGAGGCAGTTCGGTGGTGACATATTCGTCCACAGCGAACACGGCACTACGTCGTTCATGGTCCATCTGCCCTTGGAGTCGGCGGCATGAGTTCGGCGCTGAACCGGTCGTTGTGCCTGGTGGAGGACGACCTCATCATGGGCGAATCCCTGGCGGACCGCTTGACGCTGGAAGGGTTGGACTGCGATTGGCACCGGGACGGCGAAAGCGCCCTGCGTGCACTGCGGCACCGGTCTTACGCGGCGCTGATCAGCGATATCCGTCTGCCGGACCTGAGCGGGGAAGATCTGTTTCAGGCGCTTAACGAAGAACAGGTCGCCCTGCCTCCCACGTTATTCATCACCGGCTACGGTTCCATCGATCAAGCTGTACGATTGTTGCGGCTGGGCGCCCGGGACTACATAACCAAACCGTTCAACCTGGACCAGTTGATCGAGAAACTGCGTTTCATCTCGCCCTCGTTATTCATCGACGACGAATGGAAGAACTTGGAGCCGGTCCTGGGAAACTCGCTGGTGATGCGCCGTGTTCAGAAAATGGCCCGGGTGCTGAGCCAGCATCGCGTCAGTGTTTTGATCACCGGAGAATCCGGCGTCGGCAAGGAATACGCGGCGCAGTACATTCATACAACCAGCGACGACACGGGTTGTTTGCCTTTTATTTCAGTAAATTGTGCGGCTGTGCCGGAGACTCTGCTCGAGGCCGAATTGTTCGGTCATGAACGCGGAGCGTTTACCGGCGCCGTCCAGTCCCGCAAAGGCGTATTCGAACGCGCCGATCGAGGCACGCTGTTTCTCGACGAGATCGGCGATATGTCTCCCGCAATGCAGGCCAAGCTTCTACGGGTGCTGCAAAACGGGGTGTTCGAGCGCATCGGCGCGCACAAGCAGATGGAGGTCGACGTGCGCGTGATCTGCGCGACCAACCGCGATCTGAAGGCCCTGGTGGACGCAGGTGATTTTCGCGACGACCTGTTTTATCGCATCAACGTGGCCCATATTCACATACCGGCGCTTCGCGACCGAGCGGACGACATCGCATGGTTCGCACGTACGTTCGTTGAAAGCTTCTCCAAGAAGTCCCACGCATCCTGGACTCTGTCCCATACAGGAGAAGAATACCTGCGCAAACAACCCTGGCCCGGCAATCTGCGGGAGCTCAAACACACCCTGGAGCGTGCCTGCATTTTTGCGTCACAGCCGATGCTGGGTCCCGCGGAACTCAGCGTATCTCCCGACAAGGAGGCCGAGTCGGAGTATGCGCGAGATCGGGACAGCGGCGAATCGTTGCCGCTCAAGGGATATCTGGAGCAGTGTGAGCATGATCACATCCTTGAAACCCTTGAGGCGAACGCGTGGCAGATCTCCGCTACGGCACAGTCCCTCGGCATCAGTCGTAAAAACCTGTGGGAGAAGATGCGAAAGTACGGCATCACCCAAGACGCCGCCACGCTGGAAGCCGACAGCGACTGATGGCCTGATTCCCCCAAGGCGCTGTTGTTCCTGTAACGAATCGCTGCGATCTGCCGGATTACCCAACTCACCACCGCTCGTTCGCCGGGCGTACAAAAGGATTATTGCGGCGATATCCGGGCGGCAGCCTGATCGGGGTCACGTCATCTTCGGTTGCGCAGTGCGGTGCGATACGCGACCTCGATCTGCGTCACAACGGTATCGCGGCGGAAGACCCGGCGGGCGTACCGCCCGCCTTGGCGCGAGACGCGGCTGTACAAATCCGTGTCATCGAGCAGCCGTTCTATCGTCTCCGCCCAACCCGCGATGTCGCCGGGCTTTGCCAGTAAGCCGGTGTCCCCGTCGCGGACGATTTCCCGCAGGCCGCCGGTGTCGGAGGCGACGACCGGGACACCGGCGGCCATCGATTCCGCGGCCACACGACCGAAGGCCTCGTTGTGGGAAGGCACCGCGGCAATGTAGGTGACCGCGAAAACCTCGGACAGGTCGGACTGCCAATCGATGAAACGGAAATCCTTGCTTCGACCCACGCCGTCGATACGCGCCCGGATGTCCTGCAGGTAGCGGCTTTGTTTGTTCTGCTCCGTAACTCCTGCAATCAAGAAACACAGGTCCTGTCGCTTTTCGAGAAGCTTGAGCGCGATCTCTACGAATTCGCGCTGTCCCTTACCCTCGTAGATGTTGCCTATGAGGGCGATGTTACGCGGCTTGTCCAGAGCGAATCGTGATTTCGCAGATGCGATGCGTGCCGGCGTCGGCGGGTCGCACGGTTCGATCCAATTCGGCACGGTTACGGAGTGGGACGGACGGACGTGCAGAATATCGCGCATCGCCGAGGACAGCTTGTCGCTGACGGAGACCACCATGTCCGCTCGCCTGAACATCATCCGTGTCAACGGATTTCGGCTCAGTCGATAATACTGTCGCCAGAATACGCACGCGGTATTTGCCCAGCGGCTGACAATGAAAGCAAGGGGGTAATCGCGTCCGCTGAAGGCGGTCACGAGTCCGACGTCGTTGTCGCGCGCCAGTCGCGCCAGCTGCAATATGGACCGGACGTCGATGCCGTTTCTAAGGGGCAGTGCATGGGTTTGAACTTTTGCTTGGCGCAAGCGGTGAAGCACTCGAGCCTGCCCACGGCAGGCCAGGTGCACGGCGTGTCCGCGCTTGACGAGGGCGTCGCAGATTCCGGCCACGAACACCGTGCCGCCGCCGTCGTGGGGTGAGGAATAGACGTGCAGGAGATTCAAGCGGGCACTTGCAGGCGGACGCCTGTTCAACGGTCAGGGACGTCCCGGCGACCGCGAAACAGCCATATGCGGCTTGCGGCGCCCGCGCGGAAGGTGCTGTTGACGACGGCGAGCGCACCGGTCGCGTTGACCGCCAGTTTTCTCATCAACAAACCCTGCCGACTGCCGTTGTCGCCGAGTTCCGGATCCGCGCTGCCGGGGACGACGGCGGCTGGCGCAAAGCTGTGCCCGGCGTCCACGGAGTAGGTGAACCCGAGTCCTCGCGGGCGGCCCCCCGCGGTCGGAAAGCGTTCCCACACCACGTACAGATTATTGTTCCGGTCCAGGCGCATGTCCGGAAAGGCCGCACCCGCCACGCCATCGGCGAGCGGGCTCGAGATCCCGCGCGGCGGGTCGAACGTGCGCCCACGGTCTCGCGAGCGGCTGTAGCGGATGCGGTAGCGGCCGGACGGACCGGCGGTGCTTTCCGCGTAAACGAGGTGTACCGTGCCTGCGTCGTCCACGGAGATTTTTGGCGCGTCGGCGTGCGCATCGTTGTCGACGGGGACCCACGGCGCTGCGACCGACCAACCGGCGTCGTCCGACAGCGTCATGTGGATATCGGCGGTCCGGTCTTCGCCCACGGCCCAGGCCAGATAGACTGTGCCGTCCGCGCCGACGGCGAGGGATGGGCCGCGCGCGGGATGGTCGCCACTTCCGCCGGCGATGCGCATCGGTGTGGAGAACCGCTTCCCGGCGTCGCTGGAGCGGCTCAACCAAAGGGTGCCTTCGTATTCGGTCCAGGCGGCGTAGAGCGTGCCGTCCGGCGCCGTGGCCAGGTCCAGGCTGCCGTTGTGCCAGCGCTTGCGCGTTTGCCGTCCTTTGCCGTCGCCGGCGATGCTGTTGGAAAGGTTGATCGGGTCGTCGAAGGTCCTTCCGCCGTCGCGGGAGCGCGCGAAAAAGATCTCACCGCCGTGGCTGCCCCCGGAAAAGACGATCTCCTGCCACAGTAGATACACCGCGCCCCGCTCGCCGGAGCCGGTAAGCATCCTGGGAAGCCAGGAAAAGACCGCCGGGGACCGGGAGACGTTCACGGGCGCCGGCAACCGTGTTCCCCCATCGGCGGCGTAGCTCTGGAAAAAGATGTCTTTGCGGGACTGGTCGACCCAGGCGACGGCGATGATGCCGTCGTCGTCGACGGCTACGGTGGGATCGTCGACGTAATGAAATTCGGATCTATTCATGCGCCAGGGTCCCTTGTAGGCGCTCCCCGAAGCGACCTCGATGCGCGGCTTCCAGGTGACCCCCGACGCTGGCGTGGCCGTCGCCAGCGTACAGAGCAATAACGCCAAGACATGAACGAGTCCGGATCTCCCAGGCACCACGCCTGCGGCGCTGTTGTCATTACGTGGTGGTCGCGGGTTCACTGCAGAGCTAGCCCACTTTTCGCAACACGATCAACAGACGAAAGCCGCACAAGCGGCCGAGCAGCGCTTCGAGCGAGCGATCTACGCGCAGCAGGGCCGGCGTGGCGAACGCCGGTATCAGACTCCACGGCCGGAAGCCGCCGGATAAGGGATAAACGACCAGACTCATCCATTGCCGCTCGATAATTTCGAGATCCGGGCAGGCGTGTGGAAGTCGATCCGCGTAGCGCGACACTATCAGCGTCGCCACCGCCTGATTTGCGTCGTCGGGATTTCTCGGATCCGAGAGGGGGGAGTCGTCGAACGGATTCACGGACAGGTCGAGACGCTCAGGATGCAGGAATTTGTAGAACGGCCAGCTCAAAGGCGTAATTGCGGGCTCTAGCAACAGGAGCAAACCGCCGGCCGCCAGCACCCGCGCGCACTCGCGAAGCATCCACAGCGGCCTTGCTACGTGATGTGCGACGTCGACGGCGATCACGTTGGAGAATGCGCAAGCCTCGAACGGCAGCGCCTGGGCGTCGGCGACGACATCGGTCCAGTCCGATGAAACGATATCGACGCTCAATAGGTCGCGGACATGCTCCTTCAAGTTCCCCACGCCGGCGCCGATCTCCAGTGTCGGCCCGGGACGGCAGCGACGCGTGATCTCGCTGTAGTAGTCCTCGTAGACGGCACGCAGAACCGGTTTCTTTTCCCACAGCGCGCGGTGATTTTCGACTTCAATCCGGGACATCAAAAGGCCTTGAGCTTGCGGTAGGCGAACAGCGTCATGCGCAGCAACAGCCAGCCGTCGCTGAACCGGGAGATCTGGGTCTCGCCGTATCTCCGAGCAGCATAGTGAACCGGCACTTCTATGATGCGGAGATTGAGCTTGGCGGCGCCGAAGATCAGGTCGAAATCGCCGAAGGGGTCGAAATCTCCGAAGAAGTCGCGGTTGCGCGCTATGGCCTGGTAGGCGGACTTACGCAGCGCCTTGGTACCGCACAACGTGTCCGAGAAGCGTTGGTTGAGCAGATACGAGAAGACCGCCGCGAACGAGCGGTTCGCCCAGTAGTTCAGGAACTGCATGGCGGAGAACTCCATGCCGTAGACCAGCCGCGTGCCGTTGACGAACTCGCCCTTGTGGGACGCCAGCAGTTTGTAGAATTGCGGTATTTCTGCGGGAGGTACGGTCAGGTCCGCGTCCATGATGATCAAGACGTCGCCGCCGGCTTTTTCAAATCCCGCTTTCACTGCGTCGTATTTGCCGGTACCGGGTTGTCGCAGCGCCGATATCCGCCGCTGTGGGTGGGCGCCCTGCACGCGTTGAATCTCCTCCCAGGTACCGTCCGTGCTGCCGCCCTCGACAAACACCAGCTCCAGGTCGTCGCAGAATCGGGGTAAACGCTGGACCGCCTCTTCGATGTTGCCGCGTTCGTTGCGACAGGGGATGACCACGGAACAGGAAGGCGGACGTTGCGCCTCGGGCGGCGACAGCCTGGCGACGAGGTAATGGCGTATGCACAGCTTGCGTATGACGGGCAGCGTCGCCAGGTACCGATTCGCCAGACTGCCGAGACCGAGCAGCCGAAACGGGACCAGCTGACGCCATTCCCGCTTGACCACTTCGTAGCCCGCGAGGTCGAGCAGGTTTGCCAGATCGTCGGACCCGAGCCAATTGACCTCGCCGCTGGGCATGCGTCGACCCAACCAGGTGGCAAGATCGAGCGCCGGTTCCCACAGGTGCGAGTAATAGGCCACCACGATTCGCGTTTCGGCGCCGCACAGGGCACCGAGTTGTTGCAGTGTCCCGAGACAATCGTCCAGATATCCCAGGGTGTCCGAGAGTACAATGACGTCGAACGGGCCGTTCTCTCCCAAACTTCGCACCACGGATGGGTCTTCGACGTCCCCTTGTTCGAGCGTGAGCGTGGGGGAGCGGTGCTTGCGGGCCTCCTCGATCATACGGGTCGATATGTCCACTCCCACTCCGTGTGACGCATGCAGACCCTCCAGCAGTTGCCCGGTGCCGCAGCCGATCTCCAGTACGCGCACGCCGGACGGAACCAGGAATCTCATGTACGCCAGGTCCTGCTGGTAGTAAAAAGCGTTGCGCTCGATCCACCGGTCCCGCTCGGGAGCCAATCGATCGAACAGCTCTCGAAGCCGCTGTTTCCTCGTGCGGTGCTCAGCCGCGGCGGGTTGCCTGCCGATACGATTCATGGCGTCTGGTTCACCTCGCGTAACGACGCGCTTATCTGGACGTTCTGTCTGCGCGCGACGCAGACGTCAATCATCGGAGGATCGTCGGCGATTAACTCGGCCGGCGCAACCACCCAGTTGCGGTCGGCGATAACGGCGATGGGAAGACTGTATCGTTCCAACCCGGGCCACGCCAGCCCGCTG
>CAMYIN010000011.1 GCA_947258495.1 uncultured Gammaproteobacteria bacterium | reverse complement strand
GCAGTTGCACCTCCCCGCAAATCTTGAGGCGGGAATCGAGAAACATGTCCAGCGTGTGCGTCACCACGCCCTCGGTGGAGTTCTCCACGGGCACGACCCCGTACTGGGCCTGGCCTTTCTACACCGCGTGAAAGACCTCGTCGATGTTCGGCAACGGCAGCGACACCACGGAATGTCCAAAATGTTTGAGCGCGGCCGAGTGCGTATACGTGCCTTCCGGACCCAGGAAGGCCACGGTCACGGGCGCCTGGACGGCGAGCGACGCCGACATGATCTCGCGAAACAAGTGGACCATGGCCTCATCCGGCAGCGGACCCTTGTTGCGTTGAATCACGCCGCGGAGAATCCGGGCTTCGCGTTCCGGCCTGTAGAAACAGCCGGAGCCTGAATGACTCTTCACTTCCGCAATTTTCTTCGCGACCGTGACGCGTTCGTTGATCAACTCTTGGATCTGTTCGTCCAGCCGATCGATTTTACGGCGGAGCTCCTGTAGTTTTTTTTCTTCCGACATGCCCGGCATTCGCAACGAGGATATTCGTAATTTACAACATCCTTGCCATCATGACTCCGTCAATCGCGGCGATCCTGCGCCAGGTTGATTCCGGGATCGGGCTGTCGGTATCCACAACGGTGTAGGCGATGTCGCCGCGGGACTGGTTGATCATGTCGTGGATGTTGAGTTCGGCGTCCGCCATCGCGGTGGATATCTGTCCCAGCATATTGGGCACGTTTGCGTTGGCGACCACCAGCCGATGCGGCGAACCACGCTCCAGGGACACTTCCGGAAAATTGACCGAATTCTTGATGTTGCCGTCCTCCAGATACTCCCTCACCTGATCGACGACCATGATCGCGCAGTTGTCTTCGGCCTCGTGCGTGGAAGCGCCTAGGTGGGGAAGCGCGATCACGCCGCTGCAGCGCTTGGTCGTATTGTTTGGGAAATCGGTGACGTAGGTCTTCAACTTGCCTTCACTCACCGCGTTACAGACGACTTCGTCGTCGACAATACCGTCGCGCGCGAAATTCATGATCGTGGCCCCGGCCTTGGCCCGCTGGATGTTGCCTGCATGAATCATGTTACGCGTGGTATCGGTCAGCGGCACGTGAAAGGTGACGAAATCGGACTTCGACAACAATCCCTCGATGCTCTCGGCTCGTTCCACCCTGGAGGACAAGCGCCACGCACCCTCTACGGTAAGCAGCGGATCGTAACCGATCACCTGCATTCCCAGCCGCAGGCAGATATCGGCGACCGATCGACCGATCGCCCCGAGGCCGATCACGCCGATTACCCGCCCCGGCAGTTCCACGCCGGCGAATTGTTTCTTGCCCACTTCCACCGATTTTGCCAACCGATCGTCGTCGCCGTTGAGCTTGCGGGTGTAATCCCAGGCCGAGCAGAGATTGCGGCAGGCGAGCAGCAGTCCGGCCACCACCAGCTCCTTCACCGCGTTGGCGTTGGCGCCGGGTGCGTTGAACACGGGTATGCCCATTCTACTGAGCCGCTCTACCGGAACGTTGTTGACCCCCGCCCCGGCCCGGCCCACCGCCTTGAGGGAACGCGGTATCTCCATTTCGTGCATGGAGAACGACCGCAGTATCACCGCGTCCGGCTGCGCTTCGCGATCGGACACCGAATAACGATCCGCGGGAAACCGGCTCAGCCCCCGCGACGAGATATGATTCAAGGTAAGGATACGATACATCTCAGCCGTACCTTCGCTGGAACTCGCGCATGAAACCCACCAGCGCGTCGACCCCGGCCTCCGGCATGGCGTTGTAGATGCTGGCCCGCATGCCGCCGACGGAACGGTGGCCCTTCAAAGCCACGAGATCGGCGCGCCCCGCCTGCTGCAGAAACTCGCTGTCCAACGACGCGTCCGCCAGCGTAAACGGGACGTTCATCCACGAACGGCACGACGGCTCCACGGGGTTGCGGTAGAAGCCCCCCGATTCGTCGATGCAGGCATAGAGCTTGTTCGCTTTCCTCTGGTTGACTTCCGCCATCGTTGCAAGCCCGCCCTGCTGCTTCAACCAGGCGAAAACCAGTCCCGCCATATACCAGCTGAACGTCGGCGCGGTGTTCATCATTGATCCGTTGTCGGCCTGCTTCTGGTAATCGAACAGGCTCGGCGCGTTCGGCGCCGTGTGTCCGAGCAGGTCGTCGCGGACGATGACGATCGTCAAACCCGCGGGCCCGACGTTCTTCTGCGCCCCCGCGTAGATCACACCGAAACGGGAAACATCGAGCGGACGGGAGAGGAGGGTCGACGACATGTCCGCCACCAGCGGCTTGGCGCCGGTCTCCGGAATCCAGGGAAACTCGACCCCGCCTATGGTCTCGTTGGGCGTGTAGTGCACGTACGCGGCTTCCGCGTCCAGGCGCCATTCCGACAGGGCCGGGACGGTGGTGAAGTTCGTATCTTCGCTGGAAGCGCAGACGTTCACCTCGGCGAAGCGCCGTGCCTCGGCGATCGCTTTTTTCGACCAATGTCCGGTGTTCACGACGTCAATCGTGTGTTTGTCTCCGAGCAGGTTCAGGGGCACCATGGCAAACTGCAGGGTCGCCCCGCCCTGGAGGAACAAGACCTTGTAGGCAGGCGGAATGTCGAGCAGATCGCGCAGGTCGCGTTCGGCGCTTTCCGCAATGCCCATGAACTCCCTGCCGCGGTGGCTGATCTCCAGCACCGAGGCCCCGGCGCCGTCCCATTCCAGCAGTTCGTCCCGTGCCTGCGCCAGCACCGGTGTCGGCAGCACCGCCGGCCCCGCACTGAAGTTGTACACGCGACTCACGTTCGCTCCCTCCCTACTTCGTTATTGTGCTCAAGTTGCGATTTCGTTCCCCTGGCCGTTGGATTCCGCCACCTTCTCCAGACTGGCCAGGCGCTCTTCGCTCTGCAGGTCTATGAGGCGCACACCCTGGGTGTTGCGGCCCTGCACCGAGACCTCCGCGACGCGGGTACGTATCAAGGTTCCGCCGTTGGTGATCAACATCACTTCGTCTTCCTGGTGCACCAGTTCGGCCCCCACCACCGGGCCGTTTCGCTGGTTGACCTGGATCGATATGACGCCCTGCCCGCCGCGTTTCTGCAGCGGGTAATCGCCCAGGGCCGTGCGCTTGCCGTAGCCGTTGTCGGTTCCGGTCAAGATCGAATCGTGGGCGTGCTCGCGTGCGTGGGCGATGATCATGGAGATGACGCCCTGGGAAGATTTGAGGGCGATGCCTTTCACCCCGCGCGCCGTGCGGCCCACGGCGCGCACGTCGGACTCCGCGAAGCGGATGACCTTGCCCGCGTCGGTAAACAGGAAGATATGTTGGTCGCTGTCGGTCAGACCGACGTCGACCAAATGGGCGCCGGGGCGCAGGTCGATGGCGATGATCCCGGAGCTGCGCGGGCGGGAGAAGTCCTCGAGGGGCGTCTTCTTCACGGTCCCGTCGCTGGTAGCCATAAAAATGTACTTGTCCTTTTCGAAACCTCGGACGGGCAGCACCGCGGTGATTTTTTCCCCCTCTACCAGCGGCAGCAGGTTCACCAACGGCCGCCCCCGGGCGATGCGGCCCGCCTGGGGCATCTGGTAGACCTTGAGCCAGTAGACCTTGCCGCGGTTGGAGAAGCAAAGTATCAGATCGTGGGTGTTGGCGACGAACATGCGTTCGACGAAGTCCTCGTCTTTGGTGCGGGTCGCGGTCTTCCCCCTTCCACCGCGGCGCTGTGCCCGGTAGTCGGACACCGGCTGCGACTTCGCGTATCCGGCGTGCGACAGGGTGACGACCACGTCTTCCTCGGCGATCAGATCCTCCGTCGACAGATCCACCTGGTCCTGGACGATCTGCGTGCGCCGCGGGTCGCCGTACTGCTTGCGGATTTCCAGCAACTCCTCGCGAATCACCTGCAGCAGGCGGTCGGTGCTCTGCAGTATGTCCAGCAGGTCCTTGATGCGCTCCAGGATCTCCTCGAACTCGGTGCGAATCTTGCCCTGCTCGAGGCCCGTCAACCGGTGCAGACGCAGGTCCAGGATCGCCTGCGCCTGCGCCCCCGACAGGTGATAGCCGTCGTCGAGCAGGCCGGACCCCGGTTCGAGGTCGTCGGGACGCGACAGGCTCGCCTCGGAGTTCTTCAACATTTCCACCACAATGCCCGCGTTCCAGGTGTTCGCCATCAACCGCTCCTTGGCGACGGCCGGACTCTCGGACGAGCGGATGAGCGCGATGATGGCATCGATGTTGCTGAGCGCGACGGCGAGACCTTCGAGGATGTGGGCGCGTTCGCGGGCTTTGCGAAGGTCAAAGATCGTTCGCCGTGTCACCACCTCGCGACGATGGCGGATGAACGCTTCCAGCAGCTGCTTGAGATTGAACACGGCGGGCTGGTTGTTGATCAGCGCGACCATGTTCATGCCGAAGACGGTCTGCATCTGCGTCTGCTGGTAGAGGTTGTTCAACACCACTTCCGCGACTTCTCCGCGCCGCAGCTCGATGACGACGCGCATACCGCTCTTGTCGGACTCGTCTCGCAGCCCGGTTATACCTTCGATACGCTTTGCCTTGACGAGCTCGGCGATCTTTTCGAGCAAGCGGGCCTTGTTCACCTGATACGGCAACTCGGTGACGACGATCGCCTGGCGGCTTTGTTTTTCGTCCCCCTCGACGGTGGTGCGCGCGCGCACATAGATCTTTCCCCGCCCGGTTCGATAGGCCTGGTGTATGCCGAGATTGCCGTTGATGATCGCCGACGTCGGAAAATCGGGACCCGGTATGTATTCCATCAGTTCCGGTATCGTCAGGCTCTCGTTGTCGATCAGCGCCACGCACCCGTCGACGACTTCGCGGAGGTTGTGCGGCGGAATATTGGTCGCCATGCCCACGGCGATACCGGACGAACCGTTCACCAGAAGATTGGGCACCCGCGTCGGCAGCACCAGCGGCTGGGTCTCGGTCTCGTCGTAATTGGGCCCGAACTCGACGGTTTCCTTGTCGATGTCGGAGAGCAGTTCGTGGGCGATGCGGGTGAGGCGTATCTCGGTGTAGCGCATCGCCGCCGGGGGGTCGCCGTCCACCGAGCCGAAATTGCCCTGTCCGTCTATGAGGGGATAGCGCATCGAAAACGGCTGCGCCATGCGCACGATGGCGTCGTAGACGGCTACGTCCCCGTGGGGGTGATACTTGCCGATGACGTCGCCCACTACGCGCGCCGATTTCTTGAACGCCTTGTTCCAATCGTTGCCCAGTTGCGACATCGCGAACAGCACACGACGATGCACCGGCTTCAAACCGTCTCGCACGTCATCTGCCTGGACGCGACGAAAGGGAAGGAACTGTGGCGTAACGAGCGTCCGCTGGCGAGGAGTCGGTTCTCCTGGTCCACACCTACCCTCGTGATACAC
>CAMYIN010000010.1 GCA_947258495.1 uncultured Gammaproteobacteria bacterium | reverse complement strand
ATATCGTGAGCTACGATCTCGGTGGTGGCCGTGCTATTATACAAGCGAAGCTCGTATATGCGTATGCACGTGCCTTTGGTGTTGAGTATTTCGTTCTCGTCCCGGGAGCGGATCCGCTTCGAGCGCACTTGCGCTCCATCGTACTGCGCGCGGATGACGGCGGGCGCACTGCGCATCGTGTTGAAGATGTGCAGGTCGAAGTCCCGCGAGATCTCCTTGCACACGCGGATCCCGCGGACGCTGTTGCCGCGCGCATCCAGCGGAGGTGAAAACACGCCCAGACCGAGTTGACCCGGGAGCACCGCCATGATGCCTCCACCGACGCCGCTCTTTGCGGGAAGCCCAACCTCGTAAATCCAGCTTCCGGCGTAGTCATACATCCCGCAAGTGCTCATCACGCTGAGCACCTTGCCGACGAAGTCGCGCTTCAATGCAACCACCCCGGTTATTGGGTTGACTCCACGGTTGGCGAGGGTGGCCGCCGCCACCGCCAGGTCGCGGCAACTCACGTTGATGGCGCATTGTTTGAAGTAGACATCCAGGGCGCTTTGCGGATCCCCGGAAAGAATATCGAAGTTGCGCAACATATGGGCGATCGCCCGGTTTCGGTGCCCGGTATCCCGTTCCGAGGCGTAGACTGATTCGTTGACGTCCAGCTCGTGACCCACGTAACGACCGAAACAATCCAGAATGCGTTTCACTTTGTCCAGTCCGTCGGTGCCGTGCACCAGGCCGGTGGTGGCAATGGCGCCGGCGTTTATCATCGGATTCAGAGGCCGCCCGGAGCCGTCTTCCAGGCTGATGGAATTGAAAGCATCTCCCGAAGGCTCCACGCCGATTTTTGCGGCGATCGCTTCCACGCCGTTGTCCTCGAGCGCCAAGCCGTACACCAGGGCCTTGGAAATCGATTGAATAGTGAACGGCTGGCGGGTATCGCCGGCCTGATAGACATGTCCGTCCACCGTGACCAGGGCGATACCGAAGGCGTCCGGATCCGCGAGGGCCAGCTCCGGTATGTAGTCGGCGACGTCTCCCTCGCGAAGGGGCAGAAAACGCTCGTAAAGTGAATCCAGATACTCCTGGACCGGCGAGTGTGTGAGGGTGTAGTCCACGGGTGCTGTCATCTGAGTTTGCTCCTGAGCGGCGCCATCGATGCGCGCATAGCTGTCCAACGTGGATGCCTACAGCTTGAACTGTGCCGGAGTCGGGCCGCGCGCCGCCTCCTCATTCGGCAACAAGCACGGGATACCGGCGGCGACGAAAAAAAGGCCGCTAAACGCGGCCTCAAGTTTGGGCTGAGCATTGTTATTGTTAGAGGAGGAGCGAGGGAAAAGCACGGGGCGCAGGCGCCCCGGCGAAGAAAACATAGGTCCGTCTAAGGGTTGTAGTCATGAGGCCGCCGGGCCGCCTGCTTACTCGTCGCACTGAGTTGACATTCATATGGCATCGCATTCGCTGTAGTTTCAGATCAAACGGTAAGCAACGTCCGTGCCAACAATTGTGGCGCTGCAAATGCCGAAGTTTTGCTGCCGGATGACGCCGATGGGGCGATCGCGTGCACCAAACTCGAGCGTTTGAACGTTGGCAACTCCCCATTTTTGTGCCGCTTCGAAGGCGCCGATCCCTTGCAGGCGCAGTGGGTGATCGTCTACCGCGGGACTACTCTTAGCCAAGCCGGGTAAGGCATACTGGTCGTCCAGAGCGGAGCTCGAACCCGGGATCCCGGCGCCGGGGAAGGTGCGGGCGCCTTGGCGCATTCCGCTAACGACAGCCACTGATTAAAGTCGCATTTATAAATCTTCAAAAGCATCTCGCGGTCTGACGTCCGCGACCCACCCGGCCCGATTACAAAAAAGCAGCGCCAGCCAGGGTGGCGCGAATCGCGGCTAAGTGTGACTGGCCTGCTCCGTGGCGGAACTTGGTATGGCGATGTGTTGATTGAACGGATTCTCACCCCGCTCATTCAATACGTGTTTGTCCGCGCCGTGGGAGATCAGCAGACTCACAATCCCGCTGTGTCCCATCATAACCGCCAGGTGCAACGGGGTTTCCTTGAAACGGTTTCGCGCATTCACTTCAGCCCCTCGTTTCAGCAGGCTGACAACAATGTCCTGGTATCCTTTCTCGGCGGCGATATGCAGGGGGGTATTCAAGAAATCGCCGCCGGCGGTTGTGGTATCCGGGTTTTGGTCAAGTAACTCGTGTGCGCGGCGCAGGTTGCCGAGTTGTAACGCGGCGATCAGTTCGGTTTCCTCATACATTCTTGATTCTATTCCGTGGGTTCAAACTGGTATTGTTATAGGAGGAGATTATATCGTGTCGATATTACACACCAAACTGCGTCTATGATATTACGATGTACGGGGTTTGTTAACTGCTGAACGGGATGCCGGCGCTCCTCGCTGATTTCGCCTATTTACCCGTGTTTCCAGCAGGCGCTCACATGCTTCACAATGCCGGTTGCGGTATGGTAAGTTTCTACGCGTGGATGATGCAATCCTTGCGCGGGGAGGCCATGCGGTTGACGCCGTCGCCGCCCATACCCATCGTCCGGTTTTCCCGCCTGTAACCCGGAAGGAGTTGGTGATGACCCAGAAAGACTCGAGGCAAGAAGAGGAGATTCGCGAGGTACTGGTAAACGCCATCGAGGTCGAACTGGCGGCGTTGAAGGCTGCGGTTAGATTCTGGAAGGAGTGGATGGAGCAAACCTCGGAATATGTAAAAGCCACTAGCGAGACGCTCAAAACGATTCGTTCCGCGGACAAAGATACCAGCCAGGTCCTGCTAGAAGTCGTCGATAAGGGACGTGAAAGCATCCGCACGATGACCGAGCTGCCCAGAAATGCGGCGGCCCATTTCATCCACGAACTCGATAGTCTGCAGGAAAAGAAAAAGAAGACCGGCGCGAAAAAGGCGACGCGCAAGAAGAAAAAGACCAAGAGCAAAAAGACGACGCCGGCCGCCAAGGCCAAGCGCGTGACCCAACGCCGTGCGCGCGTAAAGAACTAGATACCTCCCGCCAGTATCCAGTCACGGCACTGAACAGGATTTGCTGACATTGGCTATTTCCGGAAACGAGAGCGTGGCCGAAACCGGCAGCCTGCACCGCGCCGAGGGCTACGAACCGGAGCTCGAAAGGCTCGAGGGCTTCTTGCAGGAATGGATCGATGCCAGCGACGCGGAGATCAAGCCGCTGCTGAATTGGCAGTTTCTGGGGCGGTCCAAGTATTTCCGTCCGGTTACCGTATTCGCATGCAGCCAGGCGGTGAAGCCGGACGGCATCGAGACGGAGACCATACGCGCCGCAGCGGCGGTGGAGATGGCGCACAACGTCGCGCTGATCATTGACGACATTCTGGATCGATCCCGTTTCCGGCGCGGGGTACTGACCTTGCACTGCCGTTTCGGCATGTTGCCGGCGCTGATGACGTCGGGATACATAGCGGCGGAGGCGTTCAAACTCTGTAGCCGCTATCCGTTCGGCGTCGAACTACTGGCGGAACTGCTGAAACGCCTGGCGGTGGCCGAGTCCCTGCAATGGCGACTGCGGCGTCAACCCCTGGGTGTTGAAGATTGGAGATACCTCGCTGGGGAAGACACCGGCACGATGTTTGAGGTATGCGCCTGCTTTGGCACCGGTGACGAAAGATTACGCCACTACGGTCGGCTGCTGGGCATGTTGTATCACGGCTGTGACGACGTCGGTGACGTGCGCGGCGCGGTGTCCCTGGGCGGCGGCGGAGATCAGGATCTACGTGACGGCATTCTCACTTTGCCGGCCGCCATCGCCATACGCGATCCGGAGGCGGCGGTGCAGTTTCGCAAGCCGACGCCCCAGGGGATGAAGGATTTTGTTTCCAAGGTGGGTGCGGCATTGCCCGCCGCGGAAGAGTACCTCGATAAGATCGCCGACGAGGCCATAGCGGAAGCTCACCGTGTCGCGCGCGATCCGGAGCCCTTGGTCCGCCTCATTCGCGGCACCAGAATCCTTTCTAAATAAGCGGAAATTCGCTGTACTCTGGATGCTTGGCGCAAATGCGCGCCGGGTATAGTATCAACTTCGCAGCCGATCTCCGGTCGTTGGCACCACCGGGCCGCGGATGCGGGGATCGGTCGGCATGCGCAGGGTCGCGAGCAGGCCGGACCACTTTTTCAGCACATCGGCCGACCACACGCTGTGCCACAGCGGGTCGTCGAGCGCCGACCGCCACCAGCCGCTGTACCAGGCGCCGACGTCGCCGAACAACGACTTTGACCAGTCAATGCGTCCGCGCAGCAATTCGAGCGCATTGTGGCCGCCTTCGACTCCCATCTCCTCGATCACCTTGAACCAGATTTGCGCCAGGATGTTCGACGGCCGAATGTCCAAGCCGCCGAAGGAAGCGCCGACAACCCGGGCGAAGTCGTAATCGTTGGCCGCCGCCTCGCAGCCCCGCCGCGCCGCGCGAAACCAGAACTCCCGCATGTGGCGGTTGCGCATGACCGTGGCGCACAGGTCGAGATAGCGCATGGCGGGGTCGAAGTATTGACGAAAGTCGCGCTCGTATTGCGCCAGAAATTCCGCATCCGATCGGCCCTCGGCCACTGCGTCCGCGAGCACCGAAGACGCGATAAGCGCCGATTCGGCCGCTGGTGTAATACCCTCGCCGGTCATCGGATCGACAAAGCAGCCGGCGTCGCCGATCAGCACTCCGCCGTCGAAATAATTGCGGCCGGCGCCTCCGTAGGTCTTCACGATCCCACCCAAGGGCTTGCCCACGATGTGGATTTCCGCGCATCCGGGGTGTTGTTCGCGAAGCTTTTCAACGAACTGCTGGAACAGGCGGGTCACGGACAGGCCGCAGCGGTCCCGGGTTTCGCCGAGTATGCCGACGCCGATATTCGCCTTGCCGCCGGACATCGGGAACATCCAACCGTATCCCGGAAACAGATCATTGTCGAAGAAAAAAGCCGCCTCACCTGTCTCGATCTTGACGCCCTCGACGTAGGCGCGCTGGGACACGGCGATATGACGCCAGTCGTCATGGAACAATCCGGCACTGCGCGCAACGACCGAGCGCGTGCCGTCCGCGCCCACCACCAGCGGCGCACGGAAGCTCGAGCGCCGCTTGCTCCCGCCACGACGCACCCAGACCTTCGTGTATTCGCCTTCTCGCTGCAATTCGGTGACCGCGCAGTCCTCGTGTACGTCGGCCCCGGCCCGCCGCGCGCAATTCAAAAGCTGGGTGTCGAGTTCCTCCCGCGGCACGATGTATCCGTGGGGGGGCAGGTGGGATTTCTCGCCGTAGAATGGAATTGTCCCGCGATAGGCGCACTGTGATTGGAGAAACATTGCGACGTGGGTAATGGGTAGCGGTGGTTTTGATTGCGAAACGCCGCCGCATCCCATCATGTCAAACAGCCTCAATCCCCGGGGTTCGACGAAATCACCGC
>CAMYIN010000009.1 GCA_947258495.1 uncultured Gammaproteobacteria bacterium | reverse complement strand
TATTCATGGCACGCCGTTGAGACACCCGCAATTCCGGTTCAATGAAAAACCTACTCAGACCATTGGCACAGCTTGTTGAGAATAGTAGCTGGGCAGTCCCGGTCCCGGCTGGTCCAGGCACACCTGAACCTGGGCTTCACTCGATCCACAGCTACGGCTACGCATCGCATTCCAACCCGGCGTTCAGCCGCACCTGTCCTGCGCCATCCTTCGGGATCCTGGTGAGGAATGCAGACTAGAACTCAAGTTGGCTACAATTTAACCAGCCCGATGGTATAGTGTCTTTGCCGCGCACACGGTCGTTACCTGCCTCGAATCGTCGATGAATCTAGAAGTTGTCGTTCTTGCCGCAGGCAAGGGAAAACGGATGCAGTCGGACCTGCCGAAGGTGTTGCACGCCTTGGCGGGCCGTCCGCTGCTCACGCACGTGCTCGACACCGTGTACGCCCTCGGTCCGAAGGCCGTGCACGTCGTCTGCGGTCACGGCAGCGAGGCGGTGCAAGCGGCGGTCGCGGACCACCCGGTTCGCTGGGTCCGTCAACACAAGCAGGCAGGCACCGGTCACGCCGTGCAGCAGGCGCTGCCAGGTGTGTCCGCGGAAGCACTGCTGCTGGTGGTGTACGGAGACGTTCCCCTGGTGCAGACAGAGACGCTGCAGGCCCTCGTCGCCGAGGCCGAAGACGGGCTCGCGCTGTTGACCGCGACGCTGGATGACCCGCATGGATACGGGCGCATTCTGCGGGACCACGACGAGCGCATTATCGGTGTGGTGGAAGAGCGTGACGCCAGCAGTGCACAGCGATCGATCCGAGAGATTAACACCGGCCTGATGGCCGCCCACGCGGGCCTGCTGCAGCGATGGCTTGAGCGGGTCGGCGACGACAACGCGCAACACGAATACTATTTGACCGACGTGGTCGGCCTGGCGTGCGCGGACGGCGTGCCCGTACACGGCCTGCGGGCCCCGGCCCGCGACGAGATTCTGGGCGTGAACAGCCGGCTCGACCTGGCGGGTCTCGAGCGTGCCTACCGACAGCGCCAGACGCACGCGCTCATGAGCCGCGGTGTCACCGTGGTTGACCCGAGCCGGGTGGACGTGCGCGGAATCGTGACCGCCGGGCGCGACTGCGTGGTGGACGTCAACGTCGTCTTCGAAGGCGCCGTGACCCTCGCGGACCGGGTCGTGGTCGGGCCGAACAACGTCATCCGGGATAGCACCCTCGGCGAGGGGGTGGTCGTACACCCCAATTGCGTCATCCAGGACGCGGTGATCGGCGCGGGCAGCCGCATCGGTCCCTTTGCGCGCATCCGCCCAGGAACCGTCCTAGGCGAGCAGGTGCACGTCGGCAATTTCGTCGAGATCAAGAACAGCGAACTTGGGCCGGCGTCCAAGGCCAACCACCTCAGCTACGTCGGCGACAGCTACGTCGGCGCGAATACCAATATCGGGGCCGGCGTGATCACGTGCAATTACGACGGTGCACATAAACATCGCACCGAGATCGGGGACGACGTTTTCGTCGGTTCCAATTGCCAGCTGGTCGCGCCGGTGAAGATAGCGCGCGGGGCAACCATCGGCGCCGGATCCACGATCACCGACGACGTACCCGAGGGCACACTCGCGGTAGCACGGGCGCGGCAACGAAACCTCAGGGCATGGCGGCGGCCGAAGAAGGGCTGAATCCGCCGGGGACCGCCTCTACGAACACGTAATGGGAGCACGACACACATGTGCGGAATAGTGGGAGCCGTTGCGGCTCGCAACATCGTGCCGGTGCTGCTCGAGGGGCTGCGGCGGCTCGAGTACCGGGGATACGACTCGGCCGGCATCGCGGTCATCGACGGCGCCAATCAGTTTGCGCGCACGCGCAGGATCGGCAAGGTCAAGGAACTGGAAGGCGCGGTAGACCAGGAATCCGTGCTGGGTTCGACCGGCATCGCGCACACGCGCTGGGCGACCCACGGCGGCGTCACGGAGCGCAACGCCCATCCCCATATTTGCTGGGGGACGGTCGCCGTCGTCTGCAACGGCATCATTGAAAACAACGATGCACTGCGCACGCAACAGCTCGCCGACGGCTTTGAATTTACCTCCGACACCGACACCGAGGTGATCGTTCATCAGATCTATCATCACCTGAACCAAGGCATGAGCTTGCTGCAGGCCGTGCGTGCGACGACGGCGCAGCTCGAAGGTTCTTACGCTCTGGGCGTGATAAGTGTGCGCGAGCCGGGGCGGTTGATCGCAGCGCGTAACGGTCCTCCGCTGCTTGTGGGTCTGCGCGATGGAGAGTTTTTTATCGCCTCGGACATCGCCGCCCTGCTGCCCGTGACCCAAAATTATATAGTGCTCGAAGACGGGGACGTGGCCGACATCAGCAGCGAAGGCGTCAGCATCTACGACGACAAGGGCGAGCGCGTCGAGCGCGAGGTGCTCGAGTCCCAGCTCACCGCCGACGTCGTGAATCTCGGCGCATACCGGCATTTCATGCTCAAGGAGATCTTCGAGCAGCCGGCGGCGATCGCTGAAACTCTGGAGGGACGTATCGCCGGCGAGCGCCTGCTGGAATCGGCTTTCGGATACAGGGCGAACGAGATCTTCGACGCCTGCGAAGATGTCCAGTTCGTGGCGTGCGGCACGAGTTATCATGCGGCGTTGGTGGCGAAGTATTGGCTGGAGTCCTTGGGAGTCGGATGCAACGCCGAGATCGCCAGCGAATTCCGATACCGTCCCGTGGTCGTGCGACCGCGCTCGCTGCTGGTAACGATATCCCAGTCCGGAGAAACGGCCGACACCCTGGCGGCCCTCGAGTACGCCAAGGGACGCGGTTTCGAGCACTCCCTGACCATCTGCAACGTGCCGGAGAGTTCGCTCGTACGCGCGTCGGATGTGGCGCTGATGACGCGCGCGGGCCCCGAAATCGGCGTGGCCTCGACCAAGGCGTTCACGGCCCAGTTGACCGCCCTACTGTTGTTGACCATCGTCTTGGCCCGACGCCGTGGATTGGCCGCCCGCGACGAGGCGAAACTGGTACAGGAGCTGCGCTCGTTGCCTGCCAAGATCGAGCAGGCGCTGGCGCTCGATGAGCAGATCCGCGCTATCGCGGAACAGCTGGTCGACAAGCAACACGTGCTTTTTCTCGGCCGTGGCGCACACTATCCGGTCGCCCTTGAAGGGGCGCTGAAACTCAAAGAGATTTCGTACATTCACGCCGAGGGCTATGCCGCGGGGGAGCTGAAGCACGGTCCGCTGGCTCTGATCGACAGCGACATGCCGGTAGTCGCGGTGGCCCCGAACAACGAACTGCTGGAGAAGTTGAAGTCGAATATTCAAGAGGTCCGCGCCCGCGGCGGGAAGTTGATCGTGTTTGCGGACCCGGCGTCGGGAATACAACAGGATCCGCACTGTCGCGTCTTCGAGGTGGCACCGGTGGACGATTGCATAGCGCCGATCATATATACTGTGCCCCTGCAATTGCTGGCGTATCACGTCGCAGTGACAAAAGGGACCGACGTCGACAAACCTCGAAATCTGGCCAAATCCGTAACCGTAGAATAACGCTCAAGCCTGGCGATGATGCTCGCGGCGACGCGAACCCCCGAAGTCTGAGCATGGACGTCTCTCACATCTTTGAACAGCTGAACGAGGCCCAGCGCAGCGCCGTGGCGTCCGAGCCGGGGCCGTTGCTGGTGCTCGCCGGGGCCGGCAGCGGAAAAACCCGGGTGCTGACCTACCGCGTCGCGTGGCTGGTGCAGGTCCGCAACGTGTCCCCGTTGTCCATCCTGGCGGTCACTTTCACCAACAAGGCGGCGCAGGAGATGCGGGGCCGCATCGAAGGCATTCTGGGTTATCCGGTGGGCGGCATGTGGATGGGGACGTTTCACGGCATCGCCCATCGTCTGCTGCGCGCCCACTGGCGGGAAGCGGGTCTGGCGCAGGGATTCCAGATCCTGGACAGCGACGACCAACTGAGACTGGTGCGGCGGTCGCTGAAACAACTGAACCTGGATGAAGGCTTCTGGCCCCCGAAATCGGTGCAGTGGTTCATCAATGCGCACAAAGAGGAGGGCCGCCGGCCCGAGGGTATACCGGAATCCCAGGATGCGCAGCAGCGCGAACTGCTGCGCATCTACAAGACCTACGAGGAATTGTGCCAGCGATTCGCGCTGGTCGACTTCGCGGAACTGTTATTGCGCGCGTTCGAGCTCGTCAAGCATAACGAACTGCTGCGTGACCGTTACCAGCAAAGGTTTCGGCATTTGCTCGTGGACGAGTTTCAGGATACCAATGCGATTCAGTACGAGTGGTTGCGGCTGCTTGCGGGGCAGCAGCGCAATATCTTCGTCGTCGGCGACGACGATCAATCGATTTACGCGTGGCGCGGCGCGCGCGTCGAAAACATTCTGCAGTTCGAGAAGGACTTCCCCGGGACCACGGTGCTTCGACTGGAACAGAACTATCGATCTTCCGGCACCATCCTGGAAGCCGCCAACGCGGTAATCGACCACAACCGAGGGCGCTTGGGAAAACGGCTTTGGACCGCGGACGAAGCGGGAGAGCCGCTGCGTCGCTATGCAGCCTATAACGATATTGACGAAGCGCGCTTCGTGGTCGACCGCATTCAGTCCTGGGTGGATGCGGGCAACCTGCGATCCGAGGCGGCGGTCCTGTATCGATCCAACGCACAGTCTCGCGTGTTCGAGGAGGTATTGCTGAACGCGGGGATGCCGTATCGGGTGTACGGTGGGTTGAGGTTCTTTGAGCGCGCGGAAATCAAGGACGCGCTGGCGTATCTTCGCCTCATAACTAGCCGTCAGGATGACCCGTCTTTTGAGCGCATCGTCAACATGCCCACGCGCGGCATCGGCAACAAGACACTGGACCAGGTGCGCGAGCACGCCCGCATCAACCAGACCGCGCTGTGGGAGTCGGCGCTTGCCCAGATTCACAGTCACCAGCTGACCAAACGGAGCGCGCTTGCGCTGGGGAAATTCATCGACCTGATAAATGCCCTGGCGACGGACACACAGGGCCTGCCGCTCGCGGACCGGGTGGACGTAGTGCTGCAGCGCAGCGGATTGCTGCAGCACTACCGTAAGGAGAAGGGTGAGAAAGCGGAAGCGCGCGTTGAGAACCTGGAAGAGCTCATCAACGCCGGGCGTAATTTCGACCACGATATCGACGATGACGGCGATGCGCTGGCATCGTTCCTCGCGCACGCGGCCCTGGAAGCCGGAGACGCGCAGGCCGAGGAATGGGAGGATTGCGTGCAGCTCATGAGCCTGCACTCCGCCAAAGGGCTCGAATTTCCGCTGGTGTTTCTCACCGGTATGGAGGAAGGCCTGTTCCCACACCAACGATCATTGCAGGAACCCGGCCGCCTGGAGGAAGAGCGGCGGCTGTGTTACGTTGGTATGACGCGGGCCATGCGGCAGCTTTATGTGACTCATGCAGAGGTACGGAGACTGCACGGCCGCGAAAGCTACACCAGTCCGTCGCGGTTTCTCGGCGAGATCCCCAAGCAACTGGTTGACGAGGTCCGAAGCGGATTTACGCTGCGTCCCGCGGTTGAAGCAGAAGCCGCCGCCGGTGGGAGCGGAGACGCCGACGGCATGCGACTTGGCGATCGCGTGCACCACCGAAAGTTCGGCGATGGTGTCGTCTTGAGCATCGAAGGCCGGGGACAATATACTCGCGTACAGGTAAATTTCGAGACCGGGGGCAGTAAGTGGCTGGTCTTGGCCTACGCCAACCTGGACGTACTCTAGGCCGGAGGACGCGGCAACGTTTCGGCGCGTACGGCCTTGCGGCACAGAGGGTGTAAATTGCGTGAAATTGCAGATCGTATCGATTCGGCGCGGCGTCAGTGCTGTTCGCGGTTGCCGGACCGGTGCTTACGCCTTGCGGCAGCGTCCGCGAACGCCGACGCATGACGCGGGCTAGACCTACAACGCCGATGCGTGCCTCGGCCTGGACCCGGCTCGTACTGCCGGTGCTCGCGGCCTTGCTGGTCACGCTGGGGATAGGAAACTGGGGCGCCTCGCAATCATCCTGGTGGTTGCCGCTCGTTATTACCGCGTGCGTTGCCGCCGTGCTGATCGCCCTCATTCACGCGTGGGTCGTCGGCCCCGTCACCGCAAACGCCGCCGGCGTGGCTTTCAGCGCGGAGTTCGACCCGTTGACGAATACCTTGAATCGCCATGGCGTGACGATCAAGCTGATGGAGTACATGGCCTTGGCGGACCGTTACGGAAATCGGCTTTCCATGGCCATCGTGGAGATAGACCACTTATCGGCCATGGCGGACAAATACGGGGACCGGGCCCGAAACCAGGCGCTGAAGACCATCACCAAGGTGCTCACGGAAACCATACGCATGCCCGACCGCATCGGTCGCTACGACGCGGATCAGTTCCTGGCTATATTGCCCGAGACCAACATGAGCGGCGCCTGCCAGATCGCCGAACGCATACGCAGCGAAGTCGCGCACACCGATATCGAGGTCACTGACCGCCACGAGGTTCGGTTAACCGTCAGCATCGGCGTTACCATGTTTCGGCGCGGCGAGGACGTCGCCCAGCTGATCTCCCGCGCAGGCAGAGTGCTGCAGCAGGCCAAGGCGCTGGGGCGCAACCGCGTGCTCACGGATCTTGCGGCCTGATCCATGATAGCGAGGCCGCGCGCTCGTCATGGTGGCCGCCGTTGCTCGCTCTGAAATCGTGATTTAACCATGCACTATTTCGCCTTCGGCTCGAACATGTATTCCGCACGACTGCGGGCCCGGGTCGGCGAATTTCCGCAAGGCGCCGCGGCGCAGCTGCGCGGATACGCGCTCGAATTCCACAAACGCGGGGGCGACGGCTCGGGCAAGTGTGACGCCGCCGGCACCGACGACGCGCGTCACGTGCTGCACGGCGTCGTCTACCGCCTCTCGAGTCCCCAGCGGGCGGCGCTCGACGCCTTCGAGGGCGCCGGGTATTCCAGTGCCGACGTCAGCGTCAGCATCGACGGGTTCAAGGTGCCCGCGTTCATGTACGTGGCGGAGCCCGACTACGTGGACCCCGGCCTGTCGCCTTTCGAATGGTATAAGCACCTGGTATTGGCGGGTGCCCGAGAGTTTCTGCTGCCGCGAACCCACCTGCGGAAGATTGCCCGCGTAGCGGCGCAGCCGGACCCCGATCGGGGCCGCCATCGGCAGAATATGGCGGTAATTTCGTGCACAAACGCGGGGCCGCAGCCAGCAGCCTCGACGCCGGGTTTGGGTGCGCATCGCCCCGTCGGCGCAAGCTGAGCGGGCATGCGGGCGTTGCCGCGAGCAGTACCCGATATCACGTCCCGCCGCACATCGCAGCGAGCACCTCGTTCCAGCCCAGGGCCAGATTGGTACGATTGTAGCCCCCGCCGCCCATGGCAATGATCCGGCCTTGACAATATTCGTCGGCTAGGCGGCAGAGGCGCTTGGCGGCGTGGCCGTGGGCGCGGGGTGAATACGCGAGATCGGTGATCGGATCCCCTTTGATGCTGTCGGCGCCGGCCTGCAACAGAATGATTTCGGGTCTGCCTTGGCGCAGAAAGTCTTCCACCGCGGGCCAGGCGTCAAAAAAAACCGAATCGTCGGCCCCCGGTGGAACAGGAACGTTCATTTTCGTGCCTTTTGCCGCGCCTTTTCCGGTTTCGTCCGTAAATCCGGTCCCCGGATACAAGAACCGGCCGTCCTCGTGGATGTCCACGACTATAAGGTCCGGGTCGGACTCGAAGGCGTAAAATACGCCGTCACCGTGGTGGGCATCTATGTCGACGTAGGCCACCCGCTTGATGGCGAACTCACGGCGCAGCGTCTCTATGAGCACACCGACGTCGTTGAAGACGCAGAAACCCGCGGCGGTGTCGCGGCGCGCATGATGCAGGCCGGCAATGGGGACGAATATACGCGGGTGATCGCCTTCCACGGCGTGCTTCAGACCCTCCAGATCGCAACCGACGACGTAACAGGCGGCCTCGAACACTCCGGGGAACGCGGGGGTATCGCCGTCGTCGAGATATCCCCGGCCGGACTTCGACTGCGCCTTCACCTGCGCGACGTATGAGGGCCGATGAAAATGCAGCAGCGCCTGTTCGTCACAGCGCACCGGCACGGCCGTATCCACGCGCTTGTCCAGGCCCTGCTTCAGCGTTTCCGTCCAGAACGCCCGCAGGCGATCGGGGCCGAATGGATGGCCTTCGCCAAAACCGTAGCGCGCCAGGTCGTCGCCGAAATAGACCAGTACCGGCGACGTCATGGTTTCCCGTTACACTCCCAGGAGGCGACCTTGGTGCCGCGATCGCCGGGCAGGAACCATCGTGCGCCGGGGGTGAGTCGGTCGGTGGGGTCTTTCTTGTTCTTCCAGCGTACGGCGATGACCGTCTCTTCGCGGCAGTCCTTGTCGGAAAACAGGCGGCAGTATTCGAACCCGACCTGCGATACCCGATGTATGCGACGCTTCAACAGGAGGTCGTGACAGCCGGGCCGGTCGGTGCCGGTCACCAACTTGACCAGGCTCTGCTGTCCTTTGCTGTTGACGGTGTACAGACGAATATCCGCGGCCCAGGCGCTGCCGCCTGCGAGCGCGAGGATCAACGCCGCAATGGGGATGCGCTTCATGATCGGTGATGTGGCGAACGGCTGCTCGTTGACACTATCGGCGATGACAGGTGTGCAACTATAGACGCCCACGGGAAAAATAGCACCGGCGCCGGTCCGAGCCGCGTGGACCGCCCTCCCGTACTCCGCTGAGCGATGCGATCTAGAATCCTCCGATTCGCCACTTGGGAAGGTTGACGTCGTCCTCGATGGATTCGGCGGGGCGAGTATTCAATTGCCCGTCACCGTACTGATCGATCATATACAGCGGCGCCGATCCTTTCGGTTTCACTTTGAGCATGTACAACTGGCCGAATCGACGGTATTCGGTGATCGCCTGGCCGCCCTCGACACGCTCTCGGATGTCGACCGTACCGCCGGCGTCTTGCCGCCCGCCATTGGACTGGTCGGTCGATACCGGCTCTGCGCCGAGGCTCGGTGCCTGCGACCACGGAGAGAAGAGAAGCAGCAGGAATACCGGAATACCGGCAGGACGGAACCGGTTTCGCCGCGCTTGATGATGAGTTATGGACGTTATCAACGTAGAATCTTGGGCCTGGCCCCGATTGGTATGCGTATTTGTATAGACCGGCGATAGAACCCAGAGTTCGGCGGTCACCTGCACCCGCTAGTATATGGATAATGCCGAAAGACTTGTACTGGTAGACGGCTCTTCCTATCTGTACCGCGCGTTTCATGCCCTGCCGAAGCTCAGCAACTCGGCCGGCGAGCCCACCGGCGCCGTGTACGGCGTGATCGCCATGATCAAACGCCTGTTGAGCGATTACGCTTCGAAATACGTAGCGGTCGTGTTTGACGCGAAAGGCAAGACCTTCCGCCATCGCATGTATCCGCAGTACAAGGCCACGCGTCCGCCGACGCCGGATGAGCTGCGTTCTCAGATGCCGGTATTGCATGACATCGTCAGGGCACTGGGGCTGCCGCTGCTTATCGTCGACGACGTGGAAGCCGACGACGTCATCGCCACCCTGGCGACCCGGGCGGCCAGGCAGGGGATCGAGACCGTGGTCTCGACCGGTGATAAGGATCTGGCGCAGATCGTCAATCGGCACGTGAGGTTGGTCGATACCATGCAGCAGGTCGAATACGACCGTGACGCCGTGGAACGCAAATTCGGTGTCCCGCCGGAGCACATCGTCGACTATCTCGCGCTGGTGGGCGATGCCTCCGACAACGTTCCCGGGGTGCCTAACGTTGGACCGAAGACCGCGCAGAAATGGTTGCGGCAATACGGGTCGCTGGAAGCCGTCGTCGAACACGCGCAGGAGATCCCAGGCAAGGTCGGGAACAACCTTCGCGACAGCTTGCACGCCCTGCATTTGTTCCGCCGGCTGGTCACCGTAAAGCGTGACGTCGAGCTTGACGTGGGCCCCGAAGGACTGGTGCCGGAACCGGCCGACGAGGCCGAACTGAAGCGTCTGTATGCCCGCCTCGAGTTCAAGAATTGGCTCGCGGAGCTGGGCGGTCTCACGAACGCATCGACGGCGGCGAGCGACGATCGGCAGTACCAAGTCATCACCGACGAATCGGTGTTGGATGCATGGATCGAGCGCCTGCATGCGGCCACGCTGTTCGCCATCGACACCGAAACCAACTCTCTCGACGCGGTGTCCGCCGAAATTGTCGGCGTGTCTTTTGCGCTACGGCCCGGAGAGGCCGCCTACGTACCATGCGGACACGACTACGTCGGGGCGCCCGAGCAGCTCGCGCGCAAGACCGTGCTCGATAAACTGAGAGATCTGTTGCAGGACCCGGATCGGGCGAAAGTGGGCCAGAATCTGAAGTACGACCATTGCGTCCTCGCCGGCCACGGCATCGAACTCAAAGGGCTGCGCTTCGATACCATGCTGGAATCCTACGTGCTCGACAGCGTCGCCAATCGCCACGACATGGATACCTTGGCAATGAAATTTCTCGGCCACAAGACGATCACCTTCGAAGACATCGCCGGCAAAGGAAAATCGCAACGGACCTTCAACCAGATCGAACTTGAGCGCGCGGCCCCGTATGCGGCGGAGGACGCGGATGTGACCCTGAAACTGCATCATGCGATGTGGCCGAAGCTCGAGGCGCAGCCGACATTGCGGGACCTGTTTGTTAAGATCGAGATGCCCCTGGTTCCGGTGCTGTCTCGCATCGAGCGCAACGGTGTGAGAATCGATAGCGACATGCTGGCACGGCAAAGCGTTGAGCTGCGCGAGCGGATAACGGATCTCGAGGAGCAGGCCCACCGCACGGCCGGCGTGCCGTTCAACGTCGCCTCGCCGAAGCAGATACAGGAAATACTGTACCAGCGGCTCCAGCTTCCGGTGCTGCGCAAGACGCCGAAGGGACAGCCGTCCACTGCGGAGAACGTCCTCCAGGAGCTTGCGGCGGACTACGAATTGCCGCGATTGATCCTGGAGCACCGCGCCCTCAGTAAGCTCAAGTCGACGTATACGGACAAACTCCCGGCGATGGTCAATCCACGCACCGGACGCGTGCATACGTCGTACCATCAGGCAGTGGCCGCCACCGGGCGACTGTCATCGGCCGACCCCAATCTGCAGAATATCCCGGTGCGCACGCCGGAGGGGCGGCGAATTCGAGAGGCGTTCGTCCCTGCGTCCGGTTTCGTAATGCTGTCGGCGGACTATTCCCAGAT
This sequence comes from uncultured Gammaproteobacteria bacterium, assembly GCA_947258495.1. Classification (GTDB taxonomy): domain Bacteria; phylum Pseudomonadota; class Gammaproteobacteria; order Arenicellales; family JAANXG01; genus CALZGZ01. The sequence goes on along the minus strand of CAMYIN010000009.1, from coordinate 48,925 downwards.
CGAGCTCCGGATCATGGCCCACCTGTCGCAGGATCCGGGACTGCTGCAGGCCTTTGCCGAGGGCAAGGACGTCCATCGCGCTACCGCGGCCGAGGTCTTCGGCGTCCCCGCAGACGCAGTGTCCGAGGAACAGCGACGCCACGCCAAGGCGATCAACTTCGGGCTGATCTACGGCATGTCCGCCTTCGGCCTTTCGCGCCAGCTCAACGTCCCCCGATCTGCCGCCCAGGAATACGTAGACCTTTATTTCGCCCGCTACCCCGGGGTACGCCGATTCATGGAGGACACGCGCAGCCGTGCCCGCGACCGGGGCTACGTCGAGACCGTGTTCGGCCGGCGTCTTTATCTGCCGGAAATCAACAGCAGCAACAGCGTCCGGCGTCAATACGCGGAACGCACCGCTATCAATGCACCGATGCAGGGTACCGCTGCGGATTTGATCAAGCTGGCGATGTTAACGATAGACCGATGGATCAGCGAAAATGCCGAAGCCTCACGCATGATCATGCAGGTGCACGACGAACTCGTGTTCGAGGTACCGGTACGCAGGGAGAGAGCGGTGCGAAGCGTCATCGCGGAATTGATGAGCGGGGTAGCCGCCTTGTCGGTACCTTTGGTCGTGGACGTCGGCAGCGGAACGAATTGGGCGCAGGCCCACGTCTAGCCCCGGCCCTCGCTCGAAGTACAGCAATTTCATAAAGTTAGTTATAAAATGTCATACTATATCTTGACTGTTACCGATATATATCCGATGGTTACAGACGGGTGGCGGGGACGCGCCGATTCGGTCTGGCCGAAGTCTTAGTACTGGGAGAAAGCGAGGTTAAAAAATATGCTCCTAAGCGTTCGAGCGACAATTGCGTATCTGTTCTGTGTCGGGGGGCTGCTGGCCGCCCCGTCTTTTGCCCAAGACGACCCCATGCAAGCGGCGATCACGGCCTATGAGGCGGGAGAGTTCAATAAGGCCGGCCAATTGTGGGAGCCCCTGGCGAGCGCGGGTAATGCACAGGCGCAATACGCGATGGCGGTGCTGTACCACAAAGGTCAGGGGCGCCCGGCCGACTTCGGTCGAGCGCTCGATTGGTATCGCAAGGCGGCGGGCCAGGACCACGTCAACTCGCTGTTCAATCTCGGTGTAGCCTATTGGGAGGGCCGGGGCGTCGACCGCGACCTCAAACAGGCGGTGAAATGGTGGCGGCGGGCCGCCGAGCTCGAATACGGCGCCGCACAACATAATCTGGCCACGGCGTATTACCTGGGGCAGGGAGTCGACAAGGACGTGGAACAATCGGTGAAATGGTTTCAGAAGGCGGCGGCAAACGGTTACAGCCGCGCGGAGAAGGCCTTGACCGTCATCCAGGACAAATTCCCGGAAATGTTCGCGAGCGCGGAGCCGGAGCCGGCGCAGAGCAGCGATACGCCGGCGACGCCGGCCATGGCATCGGCGGCCGAGCCGCCGGCCGGGGACGTAGCCGCGGCGGAGCCCATGGAGCCGACGCCGCCGCAGGCGTCGACCGATGCGGCCGCGCCGGCGCAAGCGCCTACAGAAGCGGTCAGCGAGGCAGCGGACCAGACCGCTCGGATGTCGCCGGTGCCCGAAAGCGCGCCCGCCCAAATGCCGGAACCGGCGCAGGCGCCGCCCGCGGCCACGACCGCGAGCGGGGCCGGGCAGCCGCTCGCCGGTCGCGTTGGGCCCGGGGGCGCCAAGGTCTACCCTTTTCATCGGGAATCGCTGCCGATGTTGGAAGAGCTTACGCCGAACAGCCCGGTGCGAGTCGTGCTGCGCGAGAACGACTGGCTGTACGTCCAGGTGCCCGGCGGGCTGCCGATGTGGGTTTACGGTCGTTACCTCGACGGCGACAGCGGGTCTGCGACCGTCATCGCGCCGGACGTTCGCGCCAGGCCGTTGCCTTCGACGGCGAGCCATTCCTACCCGCTGGGGTCGTTTAACCACGGCGACACCGTGGAGGTGCTCGAAGTCCAGGGCGACTGGAAAAGGGTACGCGGCCCGGAGCGCCTGGGAGCCTGGGTACGCGCGCAAGACATTCTGCTGGGCTCCATTGCGCAGGCCGAGATGTCTCCGTCCTCTTCCGCCGCTGCGGCGTCCGCCGCCAGCGCGGGCAGTATTCAGGTCAGCCGTATCGGTGAGGGCGGCGCCAAGATCTACCCGTACTACCGCGAATCCCTGCCGGTGATGGCTGAACTGTCCCCGGACAGCGAGGTGCGGCTCGTTCTCCGGCAGGGTGACTGGCTGTACGTGCAGGTCCCGGGTGGGCTCGATGTGTGGGTGTACGGTCGGTACGTCGACGGCGACGATGGCCCGGGAATCATCAACGCCGCCGACGTTCGTGCCCGGCCCCTGCCTTCCACCGCCCGCAACTCGTACCCGCTGGGCACCTTCGAGCAGGGCGAAACGGTGGAGGTTCTGGAGGTGCAGGGCCAGTGGAAAAGGGTCCGCGCCCCCGAGCGTCTCGGTGCCTGGGTGAAGGCCAGCGACGTGGTTGCTCCGCAAAATCGGGAATCGTAGCTCGCCGGTTCGTCGCTGAGGTAAAATCCGGGCGCAACTCTTTATCTACCGAGCAAGCGTGCCCGTGACCGGAACAAGATTGAAGAAAGCGCGCACAGCGAAAACGTCGTGGTTATTAATCCCGCTGCTTCTGCTGGTGTTGCCGGCGGGCGGAGTCCACGCGGCGATCGAGGCGGGGCAACTGCGGCAAGTCGAGCAGCTGATTGATCAGGGTAAGGCGCGGCAGGCGCTGACCCGGGTAGACGCCTTGCTGGCACAGGACGACGAGGACCCCCGGCCCCTTTTCCTCAAGGCGCGCGCGCATGAAAAGGCGGGCCAACCGCAGAAGGCCATTGAGATCTATGAAAGGCTCATCCGCGAGCACCCGGGTGTGCCGGAGCCCTTCATCAATCTGTCCGTCATCTATGCGGGCAAAGAGCAGTACGACGACGCGCGCAAACTGTTGCTCAAGGCCCTGGGGACCAGCCCGCTGTACGCCAAGGTTTACCAAAACCTGGTAGATCTCCACGCGGCGATGGCGAGCCGCGCCTACAAGAACGCGCTGGCGTTGCCGGGAGAAACCGTCAAGCCTGCACTGTCGGCGGAAAACACCATGAGTTCCTGGGTGTCTACGGAAGCGATCTCGACGTCGATCGCTCTCGCGGCTCCTGACCCGAAAAGCGATGCCGGCGCCGATCAGGTCGTGGAACCGGCGCCGCCGATTACCGAACCGATAAAGGTCTCCACGCGAACTGTGGAGACGGCTCGCAACGGTAAGGCGATCGCGACCGAAACAGCCGAACCGGCCGTAGCCGCGGCACGGCAAACAGCCGCCGTCGACGAGAAAGAACGACTGGAACGAACGATCCGCGCGTGGGCGGACGCGTGGTCTCGCCGCGATGTAGATCAATACCTGGGGTTCTACAGCGAGCGTTTTGATCCGGCCGCCGGGTTGTCGCGCAGGCAATGGGCGCGACAGCGGAAACAGCGCATCAATTCCAAGAAAAAGATAGAAATCGCGCTGAACGACTTCAGATTTGATCTCGACGGGAAAAGCGCGACGGTGTCGTTCCGTCAGGCGTATCGCTCCGATACGTTCGGCGACGTCGTGCGAAAGCGTCTGATGCTGGAACGCGCGTCTCGGGACTGGAAGATCGTTCGAGAGTCCGTCGAGCGGTAACGCTGCGCATGGTTTCCTATTGAGGGTTGCTGCGTGGCGGTATTGAAGGCCTGCTTGTTTCCAGCGCCGACGACGGTTGTGCAGCCCGTGTTGTTCGAGCGCCGGGATAGTCGAGCATGGAGGCGGTGATGCGCGGTGCCAGGAGCTAGCTCTAGCCTGCATTTCTCACCAAGGCGGCCGTGGTCGTTGCCAAAGTCCCGTTAATACGAGTACGTCGCCTCTTGCTCGACAATACAGTCTGTATCAGCGACACCTATCCCGGTCCTGGCTGGTCCAGGCACGCCGGAACTTGGGCTTCCCTCGATCCATAGCTACGGCTATGGATCTCGTTCCAACCCGGCGTTCAGCCGCACCTGTCCTGCGCCATTCTCCGAGATCCTGGTGAGAAATGCAGGCTAGGAACACGCGAGCGGCCGCCCCGGCAACTGAAGTGACACAGACACGCTCAACGCCATGACCGGGGACGTCGGTCTTCGGCCGCCTGCTCGGTCGGCCTCCGCACCGCGCGTAGTGGTACTAAATTCGTGAACAGGCGCTGGCGAATCGACTGCGGAGGACGCGGCCGATCCTTATTTCCCCATACCCTGACCGGTCAAGGGATCCACCTCGGGCCCAAGCCGGGCTCGTCGTACGTTGGCGACGTTACGCCGCAGCCAGGAGACCAGGTCCACCCACATGCGCGAAATCTGGCCGGGGGTCGGCATCACGTAGGCGTGTGGCAACTCCAGCGTCACCACCGGTATGCGCTTGTGTATACCCCCGTAGTTGCCCAATGATCCGGGATATGTCCCCAAGAAGTCCCGGTAAAGAATACCGATACGGTGGGGCGCCACTCGGCGGTCCTGGGCATCGTAGTCGACGATGCCGTGCGGGGCGTGCACGCTAACGATGACGTCCGGTCGAAATTGCTCTATTTCGTTGATCAGCCATTGGGTCTCGGGCTCGCTGCCCGGATCGTCACCGGGAAAACGCCGCGGGTCTCGTCCCGTCGTCTTCACCCAGTAATTACTGCTCAGACGGTGCCAGTTTGGCGTCGGCAGGTTCCGATTCAGGTCGACACCGTTTGCGTTCGTGCGTGTTGCCTTTCTGCGCAGGGCGCCGTCCGGATTGAGCAGTGGTGTGGTGCTCCAATGAAACATACCGCTGTGGTAACGTTTGAGCGTGTGCAACCACTTGAACACAGAGCTGATGGAGGTAAGTTCGTCCCCATGAACCCCGCCGATTAGGAGCACACGGCCCAGCGGAGTCCGGCCGGGCAGCGGTGGAAACTCGCGAATCAGTATCGGCGTTTTCTGCCTCGAATAGTAACCGGACGGCCTCAGATCCAGGGCTAAACAATCGTCCAGGGATACGCTAGCGAGCTTCTCGGCGATGCGTTCGCAGGTGCGCTGTACCTCCTGGTTTTGTTCCGCAGACAACGGCGGAATCGCGGCAGGAAGGGGACGGATCTTGGCCAGTCGTGTGGCGCCATCGGCCGCAGGCTCTGCGGTAGATCCGGGGCGCTCCGTCTCGGGTTTCGGCTCAGGCGTTGGCGGCGTCGACAACGACGCCGGCGCAGCCTCGGGAGGTTGCGGCGACGCTTCCTGCCCCTGTTGCGGTTCTGTCGACGGCGGCGACGAAATCATGGGCGCGGGCAAGATGCACCCCTGCAACAACAGCACGGAACCCACAAGCAGCGCCTGGAGGCGCGATGGAAGCTTCACAATCAAGAACGATGCAGCAGTTTTCGAATATTGTTGTTATTTTAGACTATGCCGGTCTGATCGCGCTTTGTAAAGCTAGAGGGGTTGCCCGGGGCGGGACTCGCATCGTTCTGATGCTCGGGGATGTTGTTGGGGGGGACGCCCCGCTCCGGACACCTTACCTATCCCCATACGGATGACCGGTCGGATTATCCATTGACAACCCACCTGCGTCATCAGGTTCTGGGCGCTTGTTGCGATTGTTAACAAATTGCGTGGCGGCGGGAACTATTCGCCGCTTCCTTAGTCTATATAGTACAGAACAACCCGGACGTTGTTCTCCCGCTTACCCTCCCTAAGCGGGCCGATTCTGTACATCGCGGAATCGAAGCGTTTATTGCCCCGGAACTTCCTCCCCTTGCCTCCGGGGCATTTTCTTTTCTTAGTCCTCCAGCCAGCGCACGATCCGATCTCGCGCCTCCTCGCTTCCGTGCCTGTTGGCGGAGGAGAAGAGCTGTGCCGAGATCGCGTTGCCGCGGGTGGATAGTTCCGCTCGTACCTGCAGCAGGTTTTGGTGCGCCTTGCTGCGGCTGAACTTGTCCATTTTGGTCAACAGAATATGCACCGCCAGTCCGGTGCTTTCACACCAGTCGAGCAGTCGCCGATCCAGGGGAGTCAGGGGATGGCGGATGTCCATCAACAGCACCAAACCGCGCAGGCTGCTTCGGGTTCGGAGAAAGCGTTCGATGACCCGCGCCCAATGTCTGCGCAACGATTCCGGGACCTTGGCGTAGCCGTAGCCGGGCAGGTCCACCAGGCGGCGGTCCTCGTCGAGCAGATAAAATACGATCTGCTGCGTACGTCCCGGGGTCTTGCTCGTGCGCGCGAGGTCTCGCCGCAGCACCAAGGTGTTCAGGGCGCTGGATTTGCCGACGTTGGAACGCCCCGCGAACGCCACTTCGGCGCCGACGTCCGGAGGCCACTGCCCCGGCTGGTGCGCGCCGATGAGGAATCGGGGATTGTGCAGCAATCGAGGCAGGATAGGCATCTGCGCTAAACCTCTAACCCGGCCCTCGGCATCCTCGAGGAAACGCGGACCGCCGGTATTGTGACCCTTTGGGCGTCATGCTATAAAACTCCCCTGCCGGCCCGGGCGGCGAACCCGGCGCGCCGGATCGTGTCGAGCGCCCACATAGGTTATCCAGCCGCGCGGCGCTCGTATGTCGAGCAGTCAACCGAAAATCCCCGCACACGGAGTAGCACTGATGAGCAATTGGGCAACGTTGTTTCTGTTATTGATGCCGGTTCCGCTGGTAACCTTCGCCGCGCATACCGAGCCTAACCTGGATCTGCCGCCCGCCGATGTCGAAGCCGGGAAACAAAAGTCGACGGCCTGCGCGGCGTGCCACGGCGTCGACGGCAACAGCGCTAATCCGAAGTATCCCAGCCTTGCCGGACAGGTGCCCGGTTACATCGCCGATCAGCTGGACCTGTTCAAGTCCGGTGGCCGCAAGAATGATATCATGGCGGGAATGGTGGCCGGATTGTCCATGCAGGACATGGCGGATCTCGATGCGTACTACAGTCAGCAGAAGATGCAGCCCGGCGCCATTGCCGAGGACGAGTTGGACCTCGCCCGTCGAGGCGAGCGCTTGTACCGCGGCGGCTACGCCCCGCTCAACGTGGCCGCCTGCATCAGTTGTCATGGACCGGATGGACGCGGTGTCCCCATCCATTTTCCCCGGGTCGCGGGACAGAAGCGGGCGTACCTGGAAGACCAGTTGCGGGCCTTCAAGGCCAGCTACCAGCACCCCGAATCCGGAGTACGCATAAGCTACGGCGACATCATGACCAGCATCGCGTTCTTGCTCTCCGACGAGCAGATCAAGGAGGTCTCTGCGTACATGCACGCGCTGCAATAAGCCGCCGAGCCGCCGGCGTCGTCACGCGCCGGCGCGGCTACGCCGGCGTTGCAGCGGCGCGGTTGGGTGTATCATCCGAGTTCTGCGAACACCTCCCGGGCGCTGGCGATACTGGCCTCGATGTCGTCGTCGCTGTGGGCGGCCGACACGAACCCCGCTTCGAACGCCGACGGTGCCAGATAAATTCCCCGGGCGAGCATGCCGTGGAAGAACCGGCTGAACTTATCCCTGTCGCATTCCGTGACCTGGCGGAAACAGGTGACTTCCTGGGCATCGGTGAAAAATACACCGAACATCCCGCCTACGCGTTGCGTGCAAAGGCTCACTCCCGCGTTTCGCGCCGCCGCGGTCAGGCCGTCGGTGAGACGGGCGGTTTTATCCGCCAGGCGCTTGAAGAACCCTTTGGCGGAAATCAGCTTCAACGTCGTCAGCCCCGCCGCCATGGCGACGGGGTTCCCGGATAGCGTACCCGCCTGGTACACCGGCCCATCGGGCGCCAAGTGGTCCATGATGTCCGCGCGGCCGCCGAATGCCGCTACGGGCATGCCCCCGCCGATCACCTTTCCAAAAGTGGTGAGATCGGGCTTGATGCCGTATAGCCCTTGCGCGCCGGTCAAGCCGACACGGAATCCGGTCATGACCTCGTCAAATATCAGTACACTGTCATGCTGGTCACACGCATCGCGCAAACCCGCGAGGAATCCGGGCAGCGGCGGGACGCAGTTCATGTTGCCGGCGACGGGCTCTACGATGATCGCGGCTACGCGGTCCCCCACTTCCGCGAACAAATCGCGCACCTGCTGCGTGTTGTTGTAGTCCAGTGTCAAGGTGTGCTCCGCCAGAGACGCCGGCACGCCCGGTGAGGTGGGGACCCCCAAGGTCAACGCCCCCGATCCCGCCTTTACCAGCAGGCTGTCGGCGTGTCCGTGATAACAACCTTCGAACTTGACCAGTTTGTCTCGACCGGTAAAACCCCGGGCCAGGCGTATTGCGCTCATGGTGGCCTCCGTTCCGGAGCTCACCATCCGCACTTTGTCGACAGACGGTATCCATTCGCAAATGATCTTCGCCAGTTCGGTCTCGACGCGCGTGGGGGCGCCGAAGCTCAAGCCCTTGTCGACGGCGGTTTTGACCGCCGCGATGACGTCGGGGTGGGCGTGCCCCAGAACCATGGGCCCCCAGGAGCCGACGTAGTCGACGTAGCGGTCGCCCGCTTCGTCCCACAAATATGGGCCCTGCGCGCGATGCATGAAAATCGGTTCACCTCCGACGCCCTTGAACGCGCGCACCGGCGAGTTCACGCCTCCGGGGATGTATTTTTTCGCTTGCTCGAAAAAAGATTCTGTCATCGTGCTTCAGTCTCTGTAGGTAAATAGTCCGGCCAGGCGTGCGGCCGCAGATTGGCGGTTCTTTGCGGCGAACACAGCGTGGATCACGGCGAGCGCATCGGCGCCGGCTGCAATCAATTCGCCACCATTTTCCAGGGTTATACCGCCGATCGCAACGATGGGGACGTGGAGTCTGCGCCGGGCCCGTCGCAGCAGCTCAATTCCGACCCGATCCGCGCCGGGCTTGGTGGGTGATGCAAAGAAGCTCCCGAACGCCACATAGTCGGCGCCGCCCGTCTGCGCGGACATGGCCCGATCGAGGTCGTTGTAACACGAGACTCCGACCAGGCGTTCGCGCCCGACGATGTCGCGGGCGCGCGACAACTGCAGATCGTTTCTTCCGACGTGCACCCCGTCGGCCCCCGCCGACACCGCCAGGCCGGGATCGTCGTTGACGATGAACACCACGCCGTGGTCTTTGCACAGAAGTTGCAGGGCCCGCGCCTGCTGCAGCCGTACCGGGGGGTCCGCGTTCTTGTTCCGGTATTGCACTACGCGCGCGCCGCCGGCGATCACTTCGGCGACCACGTCGAGCAAGCGCTCGTCGGCTATCAGCCCGGGATCGGTGATGGCGTACAGCCCCTGAATATTCATGGCCGCGGCGCGCGCAACGGGTAGAGTCGATCGGGAACGAGCTGACCGCCGCCCGGACGATAGGCGCCCTGCAGGGTCTGCCAGGTATAGCGCAGGGCAGCGTCGACGGCCTCGCACACCGCCTCCCCCAACGCGAGCTGGCCGGCGATGGCGGCAGCGAGAGTGCACCCGGAACCGTGGAAGACCCCGTCGAGCCTCGGCCATTCGCTGACAATGACTTCGTCCGAAGAAGACCGATAAAGTCTGTGTATCACGTTGTCAGTCGGCGCATGGGTCCCGGTGACGAGCACGGCCCTGCTGCCTCGATCGAGCAGTGCGCGCGCCGCAGCCGGCGTCTCGGTTGCGTCGCCGAGATCCAGGCACTCTTGAATGTTGGGCGTGAGCACCGTGGCGCGCGGCACGAGCGCGGTGCGTAGAGCGTCGACCAGCCCGGGTTCGCTGAGGGCCGCGCCTCGGTCCGCGCGCAGCACCGGATCCAGGACCAGCGGCGCCCCGGGAAGGCCGGAGATTGCTTCAGCCACGACACCCACCATGTCCGCGGAGCCCAACATGCCGATCTTGCACGCCGAGACAGGGACGTCTTCCATCAAGGCTGCGGCCTGCTCAGCAACCAGCTCGGGCTCGAGCAACCGATAGCGTTTCACGGCCTGGGTGTTTTGCACCGTTATTCCGGTGACGACGACCACGGGATGGCAACCCAGCGCAACCAGCGCCGCGACGTCGGCGGTGATGCCCGCGCCACCGCTTGGATCGTGGCCGCCGAAGACGATGACGGCCGGACGCAAGGGCGTACTCTGGTATGCAGGCCTCATAATGAAGGGCTTCTCAGACGGGCAAACAGCCGACAATCTCGTAGCCACGACGGCAGCAACGCTGCGTCCATCCGTCGTTGCGTGACGACGGCGTAGGCGGGTGTGTGCAGCTCCCCTATAATATTCGCCGCCCTGCGGTGAAACTCATACCCGAGGTCGACTGGTGCAATATAAATCATACATGTGCGTAATTTGCGGTTTCGTGTACGAGGAAGAAAAGGGCCTGCCCGAGCAGGGTATCCCGCCGGGCACGCCCTGGGAAGACGTACCGGGTGTCTGGCAGTGCCCGGACTGCGGTGCAGCGAAAGACGATTTCGAACTGGTCGAAATCTAATCCGACGTCTGCGCCGAGGTGGCGACGGCGCAAGGCACCAATAGGCGGCGGCTGCTCCGCAGCGGGAGATGCGCCATCGACGGGAACGGCAGGACTAACCCGTCCGGCCGTATTTTTGTTTGAATCGGCCGACGCGGCCCTCGGTGTCGATGATTTTTTGCTTGCCGGTATAAAACGGGTGACAGGCGGAGCAGATTTCCACGTGCAGCGCCTTACCCAAGGTGGATCGCGTCTCGAAGGAGTTTCCGCAGGCGCACGTCACCTTGATCACGTCGTATTCGGGGTGTATCCCGGATTTCATTACCTTCTCCTGAGTCGGGCCTGGAGCGGGACGCGGATGTTAGGAAAAACCGGCTTTATTTGCAACCCCCGTGCAGCCTTTGACAGCAAAGGCGGCGACGAACATCAACGCTTCATGGACTGAAAGAATTCGCTGTTGCTTTTGGTGGCGCGCAGCTTATCGAGGAGAAATTCTATGGCCTCGACGTCGTCCATGGGATGGAGCAGCTTTCGCAGCAACCATATCTTTTGCAGTTCGCTCGGATCCGTCAGCAATTCTTCCCGACGTGTGCCGGACTTACCGATGATGATGGCGGGGTACACGCGTTTCTCGGCAATGCGACGATCTAGGTGTATTTCCAGATTGCCAGTGCCTTTGAACTCCTCGTAAATCACGTCGTCCATTTTCGAACCGGTGTCGATCAGAGCCGTCGCCAGAATCGTGAGACTGCCTCCTTCTTCGATGTTGCGCGCGGCGCCGAAAAAACGTTTCGGTTTCTGCAGCGCGTTGGCGTCCACACCCCCTGTGAGGACCTTGCCGGATGCAGGCTGCACGGTATTGTATGCGCGCGCCAGCCGGGTGATGGAGTCGAGCAAGATCACCACATCTTTCTTGTGCTCTACCAGGCGTTTGGCCTTTTCGATGACCATTTCCGCGACTTGAACGTGGCGCGCCGCCGGTTCGTCAAAGGTCGAAGAAATAACCTCCCCTCTTACCGACCGCTGCATTTCGGTCACTTCTTCCGGCCGCTCGTCTATCAGCAGTACGATGAGGATGCACTCGGGATGACTGGCCGTGATGGAATGTGCGATCTGTTGCAGGATTACCGTCTTACCGCTTTTCGGCGAAGACACTATCAGGCCGCGCTGGCCCTTGCCGACGGGGGAGATGAGATCGATGACGCGTGCGGTCAGGTCCTCCGTGGTGCCATTCTCCTGCTCCAAGCGTATGCGCTCATCCGGGTGTAGCGGGGTGAGGTTCTCGAACAGTATCTTGTTCTTGGCCTCGTCCGGAGACTGGAAATTAATGGTTTCGACCTTGAGTAACGCAAAATAACGCTCCGATTCCTTCGGCGGACGAATGAGACCGGTAATCGTGTCCCCGGTGCGTAAGTTGAAACGGCGAATTTGGCTCGGAGAGACGTAGATGTCGTCGGGCCCCGCGAGATAGGAGCTGTCTGCGGAACGCAGGAACCCGAATCCGTCCTGCAGGATCTCGACCACCCCTTCGCCGGTGATATCCTCGCCTTTCTTGGCCTGCGCCTTGAGGATGGCAAATATCTGGTCCTGCTTGCGCATGCGCCCCAACCCGTCCAAGTCCATGGAGCGCGCCATGTCAGCGAGTTCCGTCGGAGGCTTTTTTTTCAATTCCGCCAGTGATAGTGACATAAGCAACTAAACGCAGTGATGGCGCCTCGCGGGCAACCGAATTCGGAGATACTAGGGTAAGTTGGTGGAGTTAGAGGGAAAAGTTCTGGTTACTGTAATTAAGATAGCACGACCGGTAGGCAACGTCCAGCGGTCGACCTACAGATTTCCATCCAAAAATGCGGTCAGTTGCGACTTTGACATTGCCCCCACTTTTGTCGCTTCCACGTTGCCGTTTTTGAACAGCATCAATGTCGGAATGCCGCGAATTCCATACTTCGGAGGTGTGTTTGGATTGTCGTCGATATTGAATTTCGCAATTGTCAGTCGGCCGGCATACTCTTTGGCGACCTCTTCCAAAACCGGCGCTATCATCTTGCAGGGACCGCACCACTCCGCCCAGTAATCGACGAGCACCGGCGTTGCGTTTCGCAGCACGGTTTCGTCGAAATTGTCGTCGGTAGCATGCACAACATTCGGACTCGACATGGAATAGATACGCCTCCGTAATTAGTGTTATATCTAATTGTGTGCCCATTTAATTCGCTAATGCAAGCCCACTAAGCCCGGGATTCCTGCTATTCTCCCGGTGACATGACGGAAAAACATCTCACCAATCAGCGTTTCGCAGATCTGGACATGCCATCCTCGCTTCTGCAGGGCGCTGCCGACGCCGGCTTCGAGTATTGCACGCCCATTCAGGCAGAATCGCTCCCGGTTGCTCTGGCGGGACAAGATGTCGCGGGCCAGGCGCAGACCGGCACCGGCAAGACCGCCGCATTCCTGTTTGCCCTGTATGCCTACCTGCTGCGCAATCCAGCCGACAAGTCGCGCACCCCCCAGCAGCCGCGGGCGTTGGTGCTGGCTCCGACCCGGGAGCTTGCGGTTCAGATACACAAGGATGGAGTGTCGCTGGGACGGCATACGCCGTTCGAGCTTGCCCTCATCTACGGCGGCACGGGTTACGAAAAGCAGAAACGCACCCTCGAACGGGGGGCGGACGTGCTCATCGGTACCCCAGGCCGCTTGATTGACTATTTCAAACAGAAACTGTTCGATCTCGATGCGCTCCAGGTGGTCGTGCTCGACGAAGCAGACCGGATGTTCGACCTCGGCTTTATCCGTGATATCCGTTATCTCTTCCGGCGCATGCCTCCCCCCGACAAACGTCTGAACATGTTGTTTTCAGCCACCCTGTCGCTTCGCGTGAATGAGCTCGCCTACGAGCACATGAACAACCCCCAGGTGATCAAAATAGAGTCGGAACACCTGACCGTGGACGAGGTCACGGAAAAAGTCTATTTCCCCAGCAACGAGGAAAAGGTGCCGTTGCTCCTGAGTTTGCTAAAAGAAAGCGGCGCGGTACGCACCCTCGTGTTCGTGAACACGAAATACGGGGCCGACAACGTCGAGGCCTGGTTGCGCGGAAATGACTACGTTACCGGGGTGCTGTCGGGAAACGTCCCGCAGCGTAAGCGCGAACGCTTGCTGCAGGACTTCAAATCCGGTGCCGTGCCGGTGCTGGTGGCGACCGACGTCGCTGCTCGGGGGCTGCACATACCCGCCGTCAGCCACGTTATCAACTACGATCTGCCGCAGGATCCCGAAGACTACGTTCATCGCGTGGGACGCACCGCGCGGGCAGGGGCCAGTGGCGACGCCATCAGCTTCGCCTGTGAAACCTATGCATTTTCGCTGCAGGATATCGAGGAATATATCGGTCACAAAATCACCGTTGCCCGCTTCCACAGCGACGCACTGCCGGAACCCGAGCCCCCGGTGCGTACCAAGCGCAGTCACCGCGGGGTCGCCACGCGCAAGCACGGACCGAAGGACAAGCGAACGCGCACGGCCAAACCCGCGCAACGCCGTCACGCCAAGACGCCGCACAAGGAGGACAGCGGCGCTGCTGTCAAGAGCCAAGGGCGGCGCAAGACCGAAAACAAAACGACACGCGAGCGCGGCAAAGGCACCGGAGGCCCCGGCGCCGCGCCCAGCGCGGAGAAACGCAAGACGGCGAAACCCTCCAAGCGCAAAAAGCAGACTCGGCGGCGTGCCCCCGAGACGCCGGCCCTGGGTTGAGCCGCGTAGGTCCGATCTCGTAGCGCGCGTCTTCCGCGTCGCCCGCGGCCATTGGTTGTGAACGGTCGTATGGGGACGTCGCCGCACCGGCGCAAGCGCAACGAGATCTCGATTGCGTTACGGATTGTCGCGCTGTCCGCCGCGGGGGTGCTGGCGGTTGCGACCGCCGGCTGTGGCGCATCGGCACCGGCGTCGCCGGCGGAGCAGCTCCGGGCAGCGATCTCGAAGGCGGAAAGCGCGGTGGAAAGCCGCGAAATCTCCGTATTAAAGGAACTCGTCGCCGCACAATACGCGGACACCCGGGGCCAAGATAGACGCGCCGTAATAACGCTGGTGCAGGGATACCTGTTGCGTCATCGTAGTATCTACTTGTTCACCAAGGTAGATTCGCTGGAGGTGCCCGATCCCGATCGTGCGTACGCCACTTTGCTGGTGGCGATGGCGGGCCGCCGCATCGAATCCGTAGAAGAGCTGTGGGACGTGCGCGCCGATCTGCTCAGGTTGGATCTCGAATGGACACATTCCGGCGGCAAGTGGGCAGTGGTGCGCGCCGACTGGCGACGGGCGTTGGTGGAGGATTTCCTTCCCGGGTGAGCGCCTCATGCGGTCCGGCCGGGCGCCCTCCTGCCTAGCCGCCTTGATGGTATATCCGGCGCGGGTACTCAAGCGCCGGGCATGCGCATTATTCGGATCTTTTCGCGGTCGTCGCCGGTACGAACAGCGCGATAACGTCGGGCTCGACAGGATCCAGCGGCGCAACCGAGGCGCTTATTGACGAAGAACGACAGGGGCAGAAGAAAGGGGAAGCTGGCCGCAAGCAAGCCGCGAAACGGACCGCCGGAAAAAGCGTCCGGTTGCAACAGCCACTGCGTGAAGTACAGGCCCGAATAAAAAAACAGCACTGCAAACATCACCCAAAAAATGCGCCGCGACGCCGCCGCTAGGACCGGGTTTTGCATAGAGGGAAAAGGCATGGCTGATTGGCGATAGCATTATATATGCGGCGCCTTCGACGTCGTTTCAAGCCCGAGCGAAGCCAGCAGCTCGTCCAGCGCCGACAGACCGGCGGCGGCCTGTTTCAAGTGCGCCCGCAGCACCCTGCGCCCGCGGCGCCTGAGCACTTCGAAATCTCCCATGGCCTGGGCGATGATCAGCTGCTGGAAGGAATACGTTTCGCCGGGGACGGCGAGGTCGTTTGAAGGGTCCGCGGTGATCTGAAGATATACGCCGGTATTCGGTCCCCCTTTGTGCAGCTGACCGCTGGAGTGGAGGTATCGCGGGCCGTAGGCGAGGCAGGTAACGACGCCGAGGCGTGCCTCGAGCCGCTTCCGCATCCTCTCCAGCGCGGCGGCGATGTCGGGCAGCGGCGGCAGGTAGGCGAGAACGGTGACATAGTCACAGGTCCGCACCTCCCGCGTCAGTCGGCGCAACGGCGCGGCCGAATCCGCCGCGGGGCCGGCGTACGCGCGATCGCCGATCCACTGCAGGGACTCGTCCTCGTACAGCAGCAAATCGCCGGCCGAGGCCTCGCGGTCTGCCGCAGTGTTCAACGCAGCGGCCGTCGCCCTCTTCGCTTCCGCGACGTCGGGTTCGTCAAACGGATTGATACCGAGCTTGCAGGCGGCGACGGCGGTGGCAAATTCCCAGCGAAAAAACTCTCCTCCCAGGTCCGAGAGGTGGGCAAGCGACCACTGCATGACGGGATCTCCGCGTGCCGCGAACCGGTCGAGCTCGAGATTGAAATCCTGCTCGTCTTCGTCGCTGACCACGGAGACGAACACCTGTCCGTCGGCGGGCGTATCCGGCCCCGGGATGTGGTTCACGGGAATGATGCCCTGGCCCTGTTTGCCGGTGCTCTCGGCGACGAGCTGCTCGATCCACGCCCCCAGCGGCGCCACCCGGGGCGACAGCACGAGCACCAGTTTGTCCCTTCCCTGCCGCGCATAATCCGCGAGCATGAAGCCGAGGTCGAGCGCCAGATGTCCGTCCGCGCCGGTCGCGGCCTGCGTTCTTTCGGCCGCCTCGGCGGCGGCGGCGGTGAATGCGTCGAGGTCCACGCCCAACAGCGCGGCGGGCACCAAACCGAAAAAACTGAGCGCCGAATAGCGGCCGCCGATATCCGCGGGCGCGTGGAACACGTCCCGGAAACCGCGCTCCTGCGCCAGGCGGCTCAACGGCGTACCGGCATCGGAAATCGCCACGAACTGCCGGCCGGGATCGGCCGTCTCCGCTCCGAGGCGGTCGAAAAAATAGGCATACAAGGACAGCGTTTCGATCGTGGTGCCCGACTTGCTGGAAACCAGATACAGCGTGCGCGCCCGCGGTGTGCGTTGATCGACGTCACGCACCGCGTCCGGAGCCGTGGTGTCGAGTACGGTCAAGTCCAGCCGATCCGATGTCCGCGGGAAGGTCCTGCTGAGGACCTCCGGGGCCAGGCTGGAACCGCCCATGCCGAGGAGAACGACGTGGGTGATGCCGTCGGCGCGGACCTGCTCGGCGAAACGTCGTAATCGAGCGAGGTCGGTAGGGTCTGCTGCGACCGCGTCCAGCCAGCCGAGGCGGTTGAGAATCGCTTGTTGTACGGCCGGCGACGAAGACCACAGGCTCGCGTCTTTGCGCCAAATACGATCGGCGATGTTCGACAGGCCTTTCTGGTCCAGCGTTTCGGCGCCGGGGAATCGTCGTTTTAGCTGAACGCTCACGTTATTGTCTCAGTTTGAGATCCGACGCAGGTACGTGGATACGTCGTCCAGCATCGCTTCGAGTAGCATACGGCCTTTCGCCGCGTTCGCCAACGCGGGGTTGCCGGTGATGCCGCTGGGGGAATAATTCGGATCGCCCTGGTCGTGCCGGCGCAGGCGCCCCGGCATCATGGGGTGATCCCAGGAAATCGCGTTCTCCGCCGTTACGGCCTCCGGTCGAAGCGCCAGCATGATCGATGTCTCCCGTTCGTCGGCGTGACCGCCGTGAATCTGTTGCAATATTGCACGTGACGTCGTTCGCGTGCGCGGTCCCTGGTAGACGTTTACCAGGTAGGTGTCGGGCTGCGCCGCGGTGACGTTTTCGAGCACAGGCTGGGTGCTGACGCCGGTGTTGAGAACAATTACACGGTTCACCGCGTGCCGGCGCAGTTGCTGCAGTATCTCCGTCACCACGTCTGCGAACGTGCTCTCGCCGAGGGAACAGCTTCCCGGGTATTCGGTAAAGGCCGGGTAGTAACCGTAGCTCAAGGTGGGCCATACCAAAATATCGAAGTCCCTGGTCAGCGTGCGCGCCAGCCACTCGACCTGTACCTGATCGGAATCCATGGGCAGATGCGGGCCGTGCTGCTTGGCGCCGGCGCCGATCGGCAGCACGCCGATGGCGCCGCGGGAAATCCGCCGCTCGACCTCTGTCCATCTGAGGGCACCAACGAACGCGCCGTGGTGCCGGTCGTCGCCTGGGTGGGACACGTCGCCCATGACCGTTATTATAACCTCCGCTCCGACCCGGGTTCTGTGACTAAGGGCCCCGCGTTCGGCGCGCGGAATGGCGCGATCAAATCGTGGGAAGCGCTTCCTCCAGGCGTTGCCGCAACGCCGACGGCGATGCCCAGTTGCGGAGGAATCGGGCACGGTCCCGACGATAAGCGCGCTGCGCCCCCAGCGCGGTCCTGTGGATGCTGGCGGCGTCGAGGTCCAGCAGAAAGATCTGCCCCTCGACGACCAATAGATTGGTGGCCTTCATGTCTCCGTGGCTGAGGCCGGACCCGAGCATACCGGAAAACAACGCGCTCAGGGCCTCGACGATGTCGTCGTGGTCGCTGGCCTCGGCCAGGTAGTCCCTGATCGGCACGCCGTGTACGTACTCGGTAATGTAATACGACCTCTGACGCAGCGGTCCGATCCGCTCTTCGACCATGGCTACGGGGGTGGGCGTGAGCAGTCCCGAGTCCAGCGCCCGATGGGCGAACCGCCAGCAGTTTCGGGCGCGGGTAGTGCGTACCGCGCGTCGCACCGCGTGCCACGGGTTCTTCGTGTTATACCGCTTCACCACAAAGCGCTGATCGCCGCCGTGTACCGTAGCCACGGTGGTGGTGCCGTCGTCCTTGTAGAGCGTTTCATAACGCCCGTCCGCAAGATACGCGTCGGGGTTGTCGAGCACGGAGCGGAGAAGCGGAGATTCATATCCTCGGTGATGCACGGAAATCCCCCTGAAGCGCCTTTGCACCACCCAACGGGCACGCGGCGGCGCGGCGGCGTTGACATGTTCGGTTATGGGCATGGCTCAGGCAGGCGAACGCGGCAGAGGAGCGGGGCCCGAACGCCTCGGCGAAGAGCAACCCGTCGCGCGTGAGATCGGTCCGCCAGCAGGCGACGGCGACGCTGGGACGGCGCGGCGGCAGACGAAGCAACCGCCTTCGCGGCGTGAATCGATGCCGTCTCCCGCGTTGCGATTCAGATTGCGGCGCGGCGCGTCCACCTTTATCTGCTCGGCGGTCAACGAGGGCCCGCGTGCGACTCAATGCGGTAACGTCGTGGGCAGCGTCGCCTGTCGATCGGGTAGCGCCGCATCGGTCTCGATCTTGCGTCTTTCTGAGGCGTACAGTTTCAGGCCGCGAGTCTGTACCCGACGCCAGAACCTTCGGTCGTTCCGCAGGGCATGCCGCAGCGATTCGTCGCTGTATCGAGTCATGAACCTGTAGAGATCCCGTCGGGTTAGACCTATGTCCATGCTGGAGTAATGCAGTCCAGCGAGATCCTTCACCACCCAGCGTACCGGCGTGCGAGGACGCAGCTGCATACGATGCAAATCGATGACGTATACGGTGGTGTCTTCGGGCACCGGGTCGTCGACAGTTCCGGCAATATCCAGCAGAAAATGACAAAGATAGAAATCCCGGTGGTTGCCGCCGTTACGGTGCATGGTCCTGGCGATTTCAGCCACCTTGGCGATCAACCATCGCTTGAAGCGAATCTGCGATCGCGTCTTCGGCGGGCTGGCTAACCACCTCTGTGTGTATTCTTCGAGACTCGTCGTGGCGGGGAGCTCTTCGGTGACAATGAAGGAACGCCGTCGCGCCGGATTGCGGCCCGAGACCCCGTAGGCCACGGCGCG
Organism: uncultured Gammaproteobacteria bacterium; assembly: GCA_947258495.1. Taxonomy (GTDB): domain Bacteria; phylum Pseudomonadota; class Gammaproteobacteria; order Arenicellales; family JAANXG01; genus CALZGZ01. The sequence goes on along the minus strand of CAMYIN010000009.1, from coordinate 29,681 downwards.
CATGCTGTCGACTCCGATACGGCGCAAAAAATGAATCCCGTGCCATTCGTTGTCGGCGCCGACCACGGGCAGACGGAAATAAAGCAGGTTCTTGGCGATTTCGCGCCATCCGACGCCGCTGTGCGCCTTCAGGAAAAACGATTTTCCGTCCTTGGTAAAGCGCAGCGTGCGGCGACCGGGGGCCTCCCGATATACCTCGCCGGATATGTTCATGACGTCTTCGAATGCGGCCTGCGCGTTGTTCGTCTCGAAGTCGCTTCGGAGCCACACCAGCGTAGTAGGGTGCTGGCGCGTGGACACCGCAGGGGGATGGCTGGCTCTTTCCAGCGCCCAGCGTTCGATCATTTCCACCGCACGCGCCGGCATGCTGTAGAGATCGGCGCGCGCGCGATACCGGAGCCCGTTAAGCCGCCATTGACCGCGTTGCTCGCTGACCAGCATCTCCGCCAGTGCACGGTTCAGTGCGTCTTGTTCAAACGGGGAACGCAGCACTCTGCCCGCCTGGGCGCGTTCGATATGGTCTGCGTAGCCGCACACCTCTGTCGCGAGCACCGGCAGCCCGGAGGTGATCGCCTCCAGCAATATCATTCCGGTGTTTTCACGGTATGCCGGATGGATGAGCAGATCCCCGGCGTGCAGCAATTCCGGAACGTCGGAACGTCCGCCGAGGAACCGGACTCTATCCGCCACGCACAGCCGCCGCGCCAGCCGTTGAAATGGCCTGGAATCGTCTTGTCCTATCACCAGAAGACGCACGTCCCGGCCGGTCCCCTGCGGCAGGGACGCCAGCGCGCGTATGGCCCGGTCCAGGCCCTTGGTCTTGAAGCCGGAGCCGACGAAAAGAATCACACGCGTATCTTCCGCGACACCGAGATCGCGCCGGAGCCGAACCACCTCCTGCTGAGAGCGGTCGACCAGGCGCTTGCGGTCCAGGGTCGGTGGCAAGAGGAAGAAGCGCTCGTCGGGGGTATGGTGAAATTGCTGATATATGGATTTTTCCCGTTCCGACAGACACAGTATCTTGGTGGTGCTGTCGACGCCGAATACGGCGCGTTCAAACTTGCGAAAGTAGTGATAGCGGGGAGTGCATCGATACAACAAGCCGTAGCGCGGGACGACGTGTCCGACATAGCAGTAGTCCGCCGCGTAATAGATATCCAGCCCGGGCATCTTGTTGAAGCCGACGACAGCGTCGAAGTTGGTGGAGGAGACCTGTTGCTGCAGTCTCCGGTGAAACACCGCCGCACGCGTGTGGTTGGTGAGCCCCATGGATGAGACTATTTTGATCCTCACTCCCTCAGGGTGGGGGCCGTGCCATTCACCGGAATACACCACGAGTTCGTGTCCTCGACGCCTGCATTCCTCGATGATCCGCAGCATGTCGCGAGACAGGCCGCCGTAGGGAAACTGCTTGTAGGCGCAGAATGCGAAACGCATCGGTCTACGCGGTCTCCGTCCTGTCCGATTGGGTCTGTCGAATCTGCTCCAGTTTTGATTCCCATTCAAAAGCGGTGCGGCAGATGAGCTCGAGGTCGTCGTACCGGGGCTGCCATCCCAGAAGCTCTTGTATCCGGGTTTTTTCCGCGATCAGTATAGGCGGATCGCCGGGTCTACGCGGAGCTTCGTTGATCTTGAACGATTCGCCGCTTACCCGCTGTACGGTATCCAGCACCTGGCGGACGCTGAACCCTCGGCCGTAACCGCAATTGAGAACGTGGGACTCGCCGCGGTCCATGAGATAAGCGAGCGCGGCCACGTGGGCATCGGCCAGGTCCTCGACATGTATGTAGTCGCGCACACAGGTGCCGTCGTCGGTATCGTAATCGGTGCCGAAAATGTCGATACCGTCGCGTTTTCCGCACGCCGTTTCGCAAGCGACCTTGATGAGGTGCGTTGCCTCCGGCGTCGCCTGGCCAAGTAATCCGTCCAAGGCGGCGCCCGCAACGTTGAAGTAACGCAAGGCGATATAGTTGAAGCGTTCGATTCTCGGCCGTCCGTTGGCGAGATCGCAGTAGGCGACGTCACGCAGCATCCACTCGGTTGCGAGCTTCGAAAAACCGTAGGGATTGATGGGCAGGGTTGCGGCCTGCTCTACCACGGGCACCTCCTCGGGAGTTCCGTAGACGGCGGCGCTGGACGAAAAAATAAAGCGACGCACCCCGGTGTCGCGGCAGGCCCGGATCAGTCGCAAAGAAGTTACCACGTTGTTTTCGTAATATTTGATCGGATCGCCGACCGACTCGGGTACGACGATGTGCCCCGCGAAATGGACCACTGCGGCAATGTCGTGGTCTCGTATCACCTCTCGCACCGGCTCGAGATCACCGGCGTTGAGCCGGATGAAAGTGGCGTCAGCCGGGACCGCCCATGCGTGACCGGAATACAGATTGTCGATCACGACGACGTCGTGCCCCGCGTTGAGTAACTGTCGTGCCGTATGGGAACCGATGTATCCCGCTCCGCCGGTCACCAATACCGTGGTCTGCATGAAATTACGAGTTGGCTTGGGATATTTGGGCTAGGAGTGTACCCCACACCCGCAGAGGTGGCACGTTGCCGTAGCACGCGGGGGTGACCGCGGAGGGCCCGGTGTAGCCGCAGCGCCTTTGCAGGCAAGGCGCGCAGCCGAATTCGGCGGACAATAGATGCTGGTGTTTGCCACGGGTCCCGGTCAGCCGCGGATCGGAGGCGCCGTAGATCGAAACGCAGGGCGTCGCCAGCGCGGCCGCGAGGTGGCCCAGACCCGTGTCGACCGCGACCGCACCGGCAGCGCCGGACAGCAGGCGGGCAAGGTCCGACAATTCCAGAGGCGGCAGCACCCGTGCGCGCGCCTGCTCCGCGGCGAGGCGCCCGGCACGTTCCCGTTCCGACGAGTTTCCGGCGGGCAGCAGCACCGTGAGTTTCTCTGCGGCGGCAAGCTGGATGAGCTCGCGCCAGTAGCTCTCCGGCCAGCATTTACTGGGCCAGCTCGTACCGTGCAGGAACACCAGGTAACGGCCGTTGACCTGGTGCGTCGATGGTCCGAGCCGGTCATCCGCGATGCCGTAGTCGATCTCAGAGGGCGACGCGCCATAGCCCAGGGCAGCGGCAAACAGTCGTCTTTGTCGGTCTATGGCGTGCAGGCCGCGGTCGACGTGGATGCGGCGCTGGTATCCCAGGGCGGCGAAGGATTCGCGGGCACTGCCGAAACTCATACCGCAGCGGCGACCCCGCGCCATGGCGCAAACGATCGCGCTCTTCATCAGGCCTTGTGCGTCCAACACCAGATCGTAGCGGCGCGCGCGCAGCTCCCGCAAAAACCGACGCAGGTCCTGGGCCAGGCCGATTCGGTCTCCGCGCCAGCGGCGGTTGGCGTAGGGGATGATCCTTGCCACGGCCGGATGCCAGGAAGGGATATCGACCAGGGACTCCTCGACGACCCAGTCAAAGCGGATCTCTGGGCGGGCCTTGTGTGCGTCGGTCACCGCCGGGAGCGCATGCAGTACGTCTCCCAGAGAGCTCGTCTTGATCAAGAGCACGTTCATGAATGCGCCGGTTGCGCCCGCGCGTCTTCACCCGCACGGCCGAGCACCACGGCGGCGGCGGCTTCCACCCGCTCCGGCGCCAGTTCCCGCAGGCATTTGTGATGCCCCAAAGGGCATACGCGGGCCAGGCAGGGGCTGCATTCGAGGCCCAGGGTGACGACCACGCTGTTCTCCGCCAGCGGCGGCGTCGCGGAGGGGTCCGAGGAACCGTAGACCGCCACCAGCGGCCGCCGGAGCGCGGCGGCGATGTGCATGAGACCGGAGTCGTTGGCTATCACCAGTCGCGCCAGCGACAGCAGGTCGATAGCCTGCTCGAGCGTGGTCTCGCCGGTGAAGTCCTGGCATCGATTGCGGCACAGAGCGGCGACGCGCTTGGCCGCCCCGGCGTCTTTCGCCGACCCCAGCAGCCACACTTCCCAATCCCGCGAGAGATAGCGGTTGGCGAGGGCGGCGAAGTGCTGCTCCGGCCACCTTTTGGCGGCACCGAACTCGGCGCCCGGGCAGAGCGCAAGCACCGGCCGAGCCGGCGATACCATGCGCAGAGCAGTAAGAGTTCCGGCGAGCTGGTCGTCGTCCATCGAGAGCTCCGGCGCGGGAATGGACGCACCGACCAGGGGCTCCCGGTTCGGGGAGCGCGCCAGCGCGAGGAAGCGTTGCACCGTCATCGGCAGACGCCGACGATCGAGCCGATGTACATCGTTGAGGAGCCCCCAGCGCTGCTCGCCGAGAAACCCGGTACGTCGGGGGATGCGTGCCCAGTAGGGCACCAGCGCCGATTTCCAGGAGTTGGGCAACACGATTGCCCATTGATAGTCGCGCGCCGCCAGTTCTCGCCCCAGTCGATAGCGCTTCCAGAGATCGCCGCGGCCGTGCCGAAACGGTCCGTCGATCATGGTGTTCACCTCGGGCATGCGTCGTACCAGGGGGGCCGACCAGGGTGGCGCGAGCACGTCGAGCACCGTGACCGGATACAGTTGCCGCAGGCATTTGAACAGGCTTTGCGCCATCACCATGTCGCCGACCCAGGAGGGACCTACGACGAGTATGCGGTCGTTGCCTGGGGCCGCGGTCACGGCGGCGGTAAGACGTCGGGGCTCGTGGCGCCCTGCTCGGTCACAGGTACGTCAGCCAGTCCCGGTGCTGTGCTGTGCGGCCGTGCACGGTATCGAAAAACAGGGTCTGCAGCTGCTCGGTAACGGGGCCGCGTTCACCCGGTCCTATGGCTCTGTCGTCCAGTTCCCGGATGGGGGTGACTTCCGCGGCGGTGCCGGTGAAAAACGCCTCATCGGCCACATAGATTTCGTCGCGGGTGATGCGTTTTTCCACGATCGTAAGACCCAGTTCCGAGACCAGCTGGAAGATCGTGTCCCGCGTAATGCCTTCCAGGGCGGACGTCAAGTCCGGCGTGTACAGTTTTCCGTCGCGCACGAGGAAGATATTCTCGCCGCTGCCTTCCGCGACATAACCGTCCGTATCGAGTAACAAGGCTTCGTCGTAGCCTGCCTGCGAAACTTCTTGCAGCGCGAGGATGGAGTTGTAGTAGTGTCCGTTGGCCTTTGCCTTGCACATGGTGCTGTTGACGTGGTGCCGTGCGAAGGACGATGTCTTCACCCGTATGCCTTTGGTGAGCCCTTCGTCGCCGAGATAAGCGCCCCATTCCCAGCTCGCGACGGCGACGTGCACACGCAGATTGCCCGCGTGCAGGCCCATGCCTTCGGAGCCGTAGAATACGACGGGCCGTATATAGGCGCTTTGCAGCCCATTCTGTCTGAGCACCTCTTTCTGCGCTTCGTTCAAGGTGTGCTTGTCGAAGGGCATCCGCATACCCATGATGCGCGCGGAACGAAACAGGCGGTCGGTATGGTCCTGGAGACGGAAGATCGCCGTTCCGTTTTCGGCCTTGTAGGCTCGGACCCCCTCGAAGACACCCAGACCATAATGGAGTGTATGGGTGAGTACGTGTACCGTGGCCTCGCGCCACGGCACCATTGTACCGTCCATCCAGATCACCCCATCACGGTCGGAAAAAGTCATGTCGTGTACCCCTTAAGCGAGAGGTCCGCGCTCTTCCGCGCCTCTCGGTTTCATCCAGCTCAATTGAAAATGTGTTGCCATATGGGCGCTACCGCGCGCCGAACCCCGGCCACATCGCCCGCGCCTACCAGCGACGACCTCTCCGCCAGCTTTAGGCGGTGCTCTATCGCAAGATATTGACGGTAGGCCGCCGAGAGTGTCTCGCGGTGGCTACGGTCGAGCAGGCCGGCTTTCTCGAGGGCCCCGAGCAACTCTAGGCTGCTACGGGATCGAATGATTTCCGGATGCTCGTGGGCCCAACGAAGAACGTAATATTGGACTATAAACTCAATGTCAACTATTCCGCCTTTCCCTTGCTTGAGGTCGAAGGACTGGTCGTCCGAGCGGTCGCGCGCTGCGATCATTTTTTCCCGCATCGCGCGTATGTCCTCTCTCAGGGCATCGGGGTCCCGCTGCCGGGTCAGCACCTCTCTCCGGATGGCCTCGAATCGGTCGACCATCGGCTTGCTGCCGCTGACCATGCGCGCCCGCACGAGCGCCTGGTGTTCCCACGTCCACGCCTTTTCCGATTGGTAAGTGTGATAGGCGTCCAACGAGGTGACAAGGGGCCCGGCGCGGCCGCTGGGCCGCAGTCGGTTGTCGATTTCGTACAATACCCCGGACGCCGTGCGCGTAGTGAGCATGTGCACGACCCGCTGGCCGAGTCTGCTGTAATACTGTTTGTTGGGCAGGCTGCGCGCGCCTTGCCGGGTTGCGCCCTGGGGATCGTCGCCGTGGTGCAGAAACACCACATCGAGGTCAGAGTGATAGCCGAGCTCCAAGCTGCCCAGCTTGCCGTAAGCGACGATTCCGAACTCGGGTGCGGTAGCTTCGGTCTCCGGGCTGGGCACACCGTATTTCGCCCGCAGACTTTCTTCCGCTATCGAGACTACGGCCGCGAGTATGACTTCCGCTATTACGCACAGGCGGCGGGCGACGTCTTCGCTGGAAATATCGTGGAGCACGTCGACGGCGGCCACCTTCAGCGTGTGGGCGTGGCGGATCTCCCTAAGTATTTCCATCTGCGCCTCGAGGTCGTCCACGTCCGCCGACGCCAGGCGGTAGTGTATCTCGCGTTCCAGGCTTTCCGCGGTATCCGACACCGAGTCGGCGATGGGATCCAGCAATTCGTCGAGCAGCAGGGGATGGCGGCTGATCCAGGTGCTGATCCACTCGCTCGCGGCGCTGAGGGCGACCAGTTGCGAGAGCGCCAGCGGGTTCTCAACCAACAGCATGAGGTATGCCGAGCGGCGCCCGATTGCTTCCACCACCTGGAGCAGTCGATGCAGCGTACGGTTGGGTTCGTCGGTGGAGGCGCTCTGGTGGATAAGCAGCGGCATAATCTGGTCGACGCGCTCACGTCCGTATTTGGAATGCGTGTGATACGCCTTGCCGTGTCGAAAGATCCGCAACAGATTGAGCGCCGCCTCCGGATCCCGGTAGCCGCTCTCCCTGAGCCCGCGCAGCGCTACGGCATCGTCCATAGTGCCCTGCCACAGGTTCTGCGTGAAGCTAAGTTCGGCGGTTGTCTCACTGCGGCTGACGAAGACCTGTTCGAAAATCGTGTGTACCCCCCGCATGATTTCGTTGACACGTGTTTCGAAGTCTTCCCAGTGATCGTGGCCGGCGGCTACGGCGATTCTAGCTTGTCGTTCCGGGTCCTGTGGCAGCAGGTGCGTTTGCTGGTCCGACATCATTTGCAGTCGGTGTTCGAGTTTGCGCAGAAACACATAAGCGTGTTTCAGTTCCCGGACCACGCCGGCGCTGAGCACGCCGATACGGCCGAGTTCATCCAGCGCCTCGAACAGGCGGTTGGTCTGCAGCGCCGGTTCGCGCCCGCCGCGGATCAATTGGAAGCTCTGGGCGATGAATTCGATTTCACGGATTCCGCCGAGGCCTAATTTGATGTTTCGCGCGATTTCCTTGCGCTCGAGATCTCTCTGTATCAGCTCCTTCATGCCGCGGATGGATTCAAACGCGCCGTAGTCCAGGTATCTGCGATACACGAACGGCCGCAGATTATCGAGCAATGCCTGGCCCGCGTTGCGGTCTCCCGCGACCACTCGCGCCTTGGTGAAGGCGTAGCGTTCCCAGTCCCGACCGTGGGTCTGGTAGTAGCTCTCCGTGGCGTCGAAAGACAGCGCCAGCGGCCCGCTCTTACCGTTCGGCCGCAGCCGCATGTCGACCCGGAACACATAACCGTCCTCGGTCCTGGCGTCCAGCGCCGCAATCAGTTCGCGTCCGAGCTTGGTGAAAAACTCGTGGTTGCTCAACGCTCGGTCTGCGTCCGTCTCGCCCTCCTCGGCGTAGGCGAAGATCAGGTCGATGTCGGAGGAGAAGTTCAGCTCCCTGCCGCCCAGTTTTCCCAGGCCCAGCACAATAAGGGGCACCGGTCGGCCGTCGCCCGTGCTGCGCGGCGTGCCTTTGAGCTCCGCCAGGCGGCGATACGTGTGGTCCAGGGCGTACTGGACGCAGCAGTCCGCCAGCTCCGTCATCACCGCCATCACCTCTTCCAGCGGCGCCTTGTCCGTCAGGTCCCGCCAGGCGATGCGCGCGCTTTCTCGCAGTCGAAATCGACGCAGGGCGCGCAGCAACGACGCCGTATCGGCGACGCCCGAGAGCGCATTCGCCAGGCGCCCGGCCAGTTCTCCGGGATCGTAGCGGCGATCCAGATCGCCGCTATCGATAAGCTCTCGAAGCGACTCCGGGTTCTGAATGCAATACGCGGCGACGAAATCGCTGCCGGTCGCCGCCCGCATGAATTCCTGCGCGCGCGACGCGTCCAGATCGGTCGGCTGCAGGGAGTCCTGCAGGTCCCGCCAATAATGGGACAAACGCCCGCGCACGGAATCGGGCAGGGTTTCCGCAAGAATTGGACTGTCTTTCACCTCAAACCGGTCTGCTCAGTAGGTATAATTTCTCGCATCGTTTCCTTACAGGGCGCGCTAAACATGATACCGCTCATCGACGAAAAGCTTGAACAATATGCGGCTATGCATTCCCAACGTCCCTCGGCGTTGATGCAGGAGATCGAGAACTACACCAACGACCACTGCAAAGATCCGCAGATGGTGACCGGCGCGCTGGAGGCGGGTTTTTTAAAGCTGTTGGTGCAACTCATCGGTGCCCGCCGGGTCCTGGAGGTCGGCCTGTTCACGGGTTATTCCGCGCTCGCCATGGCGGAGGCGTTGCCTGAGGGCGGGGAGGTGGTCAGCTGCGAGATAGACTCCAATCACGCCGCCATAGCCGATTCGTTTTTGCGTCGCAGCGAGCATGGTAACAAGATCCGCGTGCTCCTGGGCCCCGCCCTGGAGACGCTGGAGACGATGACGGGCCCGTTCGACCTGGTGTTCCTCGACGCGGACAAGGATAACTACGCCCGCTATTACGAAAAATCGCTGCCGCTGTTGCGTCAGGGCGGCCTGCTCGTGGCCGACAATACGCTGTGGTCCGGCCGCGTGCTCAAGCCGGAGAAGGCCTCGGACCGCGCCCTGGCGGCGTTCAACGATCACGTGCAGGCGGACGAACGCGTCGACAACGTGCTGGTCACGGTGCGCGACGGCATGATGCTGGCGCGAAAACGCGCCTGAGGACCACGCTCGGAACACCCGCGCTGCCGGCGCGTCAGTGGCTGAGGATCTGGCTCAGGAACTGTTTGGTGCGCTCCGACTTGGGGTGATTGAAGAAGGTCTCCGGTTCCGCCTTTTCCACGATCTGGCCCTCGTCCATGAAGATGACCTCGTTGGCGACGGTCTTGGCGAACCCCATTTCGTGGGTGACGCAGAGCATGGTCATACCTTCCTGGGCGAGCTCGATCATGACGTCCAGCACCTCCTTGATCATCTCCGGGTCCAGCGCCGAGGTGGGTTCGTCGAAGAGCATGATCTTCGGGTTCATGCACAGCGCGCGCGCGATCGCCACACGCTGCTGCTGCCCCCCGGACAGCTGGCCCGGATACTTGCTCGCCTGCTCCGGTATCTTGACGCGCTCGAGATAACCCATCGCGACCTCGACCGCTTCGGACTTCGGCATCTTGCGCACCCAGATCGGTGCCAGTGTCAAGTTATCCAGGATAGTCAAGTGGGGGAATAGGTTGAAATGCTGGAACACCATGCCGACCTCGCGGCGTATGATCTCGATGTTCTTGAGGTCGTTGGTGAGCTCGGTGCCGTCGACCACGATGCGCCCCTGCTGGTGCTCTTCCAGGCGATTGATGCAGCGGATCAGCGTCGACTTGCCCGATCCCGACGGCCCGCAGATGACGAAGCGCTCGCCCCGCTTGACCACGAGATTGATATCGCGTAGCACGTGAAACTGCCCGTACCACTTGTGCATCTCTTCTATTTGGATGATGGGTCCGTTCGAGACCTGTTCGTCGGCTTGGTCAGTCATGGATAGGAGCCCTCATTAACGGGTGTGTCCGGTGCTCAACTGGCGCTCCAGCGCCTGGCTGTATCGCGACATGCCGTAACAGAATACCCAGAATACCAGCGCCGCGAACACGTAACCCTCGATGGCGTAGCCGAGCCAGTTGGGGTCCTTGATGGCCGCCTCGACGGCGCCCAGCAGATCGAACAGGCCGATGATGATCACCAGGGTGGTGTCCTTGAACAGGGCGATGAAGGTGTTGACGATGCCCGGGATGACCAGCTTCAGGGCCTGGGGCATGACGATCAGGCTCATGCTCTTCCAGAAACTGAGGCCCAGGGCCTTCGCGGCCTCGTATTGTCCCCCGGGTATGGCCTGCAGACCGCCGCGCACCACCTCCGCCATGTAGGCGGACTCGAACAGGGTGATGCCGATCAACGCCCGCAGCAGTTTGTCCAGCGTCACCCCCTCCGGTAAGAACAACGGCAGCATCACCGAGGACATGAACAGCACCGTGATCAACGGCACGCCTCGCCACAGTTCGATGAAAGCCACGCAGAAGGTGCGCACGATGGGCATGCTCGAGCGGCGGCCCAAAGCCAGCAGAATGCCTAGCGGCAGCGACGCCACCATGCCCACGGCCGACAAGACCAGGGTCAGCATCAGCCCGCCCCACTGGTCGGTGGCTATCCGTTCCAGGCCGAAGCCGCCGTACAGGAGGAAGAAGGCCAATACCGGGTACCCGAACAGGAGGAACACGCCGAGCCACACCTTTTTCGGAAAGGCCCTGATGAACAGCGGCACCATGAGCACCACCAGCAGGCCGAAGGTCAGGTTGACGCGCCAGCGCTCGGCCTCCGGGTAGAAGCCGTAGATGAACTGATGCAGGCGCTTGGCGATGAACACCCAGCAGGCGCCGCCGCCGGTGCAGTCGTCGCGGTTGGCGCCGAACCAGTTCGCGTTGACTATGGCCCACTGGATCAACGGCGGAATCACGAGATACAGCAGATACAGCGCCAGCAGGGTCAATACCGAACTGGCGACGGACGAAAACAGGTTCTGCCGCAGCCAACCGACGACGCCGATGGTCATCGCCGGCGGCGCCAACTCGGGGTGCGGTTCGAACCTGTCTGCGGCCATGGCTAGCGTTCCACCAGCGCCTTGCGCCGGTTGTACCAGTTCATGAGCATGGAGATCAGCAGGCTGATCGTCAGGTACACCGCCATGGTCATGAGGATGATCTCCACCGCCTGCCCGGTCTGGTTCAGGGTCGTGCCCGACCACACCGCCACCAAATCCGGATAGCCCACCGCGGTGGCCAACGAGGAGTTCTTGGTGAGATTGAGGTACTGACTGGTGAGCGGCGGAATGATGACGCGCATGGCCTGCGGGATGACCACCAGCTGCAGCGTGAGCCCGGGACGCAACCCCAGCGCGCGTGAGGCCTCGGTCTGTCCGTGGCTCACGGCGAGGATGCCGGCGCGCACGATCTCGGCGATGAACGCGGCGGTGTAGATGGACAGCGACAGGACCAGGGCCACCAGTTCCGGGATCAAAGGCAGCCCGCCGCGGAAGTTGAAGCCCTGGAGCACCGGCATGTCCCAGGACACGGGGAAGCCGGACGCGGCGAATACCAGCGACGGCAGGCCGACGACCAGCGCGAGGGCGGTATAGAACACCGGGAACTGCTGGCCGGTGCGGTCCTGGCGCCGGTGCGCCCAGATCGTGACCGCTACGGTGGCGACAACCCCGAACAGCAGGGCGATTTCCACCGCCAGAAAGCCCGGTTCCGGCACCGGGGCCGGCAAGTACAGACCGCGCACGTTCAGATATCCGATGCCGAGGAACGACAGCGACTGGCGCGGCGAAGGCAGCGCGCTCAACACCGCGAAGTACCAGAACAGGATCTGCAGCAGCAGGGGGATGTTGCGGAAGATCTCGACATAGGCGGTCGCCAAACGCGCAATCAGCCAGTTTCTCGACAGGCGCGCGATGCCGATGACGAATCCGAGGATGGTGGCGACAACGATACCGAGGAACGACACCAGCAGGGTGTTGAGCAGACCGACGAAGAAGGTGCGGCCGTAGCTATGATCGGCGTCGTACTCGATGAGCGACATGAGGATCCCGAACCCGGCCTTCTGATCGAGAAAGCCGAATCCGGTGGAGATCCCCCGCTGGGCCATGTTGTGCAGCGTGTTGTTGGCGATGTAGCCGAAGAACGCGATCACCGCCGCGCCCATGAGCACCTGAAACGTCACCGAGCGAAACGTCGGGTTGTTCAGGATCGAGGTCTTCGCAGCCTTGGTAAGTGGCGCTTCGTCGCTCATGCCGAGCCCGGGAGGGGTGGTAATCGACCCGGTGTGCGCCCGTGCGGGCGCACACCGGACGTCTAGGCGCCGATCAGCGGAACGGCGGTGGGTATTGCAGGCCGCCGGCGGTCCACAGTGCGTTCAGACCGCGCGATATCTTCAGCGGACTGCCCTGCCCCACGTTGCGTTCAAACGCCTCGCTGTAGTTGCCGAGCTGTTTCACGATCTGGTAGGCCCAGTCATCGGGTAGCCCCAGGCCCTTGCCCGCTATACCCTCGAGCCCGATGAGGCGGCGGATGCTGGGATTCTTGCTGTTCGCCTTCATCTCGTCGACGTTCTGAGAAGACACGCCCAGGTCCTCTGCTTCGACCATGGCGAACAGGGCCCATTTGACGACGTTGAACCATTCGTCGTCCCCTTGGCGCACCACCGGACCCAAGGGTTCCTTGGAGATGACTTCCGGCAGCACCATGGCGCTGTCGGGGTCCTTGAGCTGGATGCGCAAGGCGTAAAGCTGGGACTGGTCCGAAGTCAGCACGTCGCAGCGGCCCGCCTCGAAGCCTTTCACCGTCTCCGCGCCCTTGTCGTAGGTGATGGGCGAATATTTCATGTTGTTGGTGCGGAAATAATCGTCCAGGTTGAGCTCGGTGGTGGTGCCCGCCTGAATGCAGACGGCGGCGCCGTCGAGCTCCTTGGCGCCCTTAATGCCGAGGTTTTTCTTCACCATGAACCCCTGCCCGTCGTAGTACGTCACGCCGGTGAAGTTCAGGCCCAGCGAGGTGTCGCGGGTCTGGGTCCAGGTAGTGTTCCGCGACAGGACGTCGATTTCTCCGGATTGCAGCGCAGTGAATCGCTCTTTTGCGTTGAGGGGGGTGAACTTCACTTTTTCCGCGTCGCCGAACACTGCGGCGGCGACCGCCCGGCACACGTCTACGTCAAGACCGCTCCATCTTCCCGTGTCGTCGGGAAACGAAAATCCGGGCAGGCCGGTGTTGACGCCGCATTGTACGTGGCCGCGCTGCTTTACGGTGTCGAGTGTCCCCGCCTGCACGAACGCAAACGGCATCACAAACAAAAATGCACCCGCGGCGAACGTCTGTGTAAGTCTCATGTTTGCTCCTCCAGCGTTGATGGTGGGTCGCTGCACTGCGAAAAGAACTCTTTTAATAGGCTTTGTTAGAGGCTGAACAAAGTACCACAACCCACCGCCGAGACCAATTGGCGCACCGCGGCTTGCGTAACTTCTGTGAAAAGTCCGGTTTAGGACGCTCGCGACGGAGCGTGCGCCAACGACGCGAATCCCGGATACAGATACCAAAAAAAGCCCCGCTCAAAGAGCGGGGCTTTCGATAGCACAGCGGGTGGGGGGGTGGCTTACATCATGCCGCCCATGTCGCCCATGCCGCCGCCAGGCATCGGTGCTTCCGGCTTTTCTTCCGGGATCTCCGCCACCATTGCTTCCGTAGTGATCATTAGTCCGGCGATGGAGGCCGCGTTCTGCAACGCAGCGCGGGTCACCTTGGTGGGATCCAGAATGCCCATGTCCATCAAGTCACCGAACTCCCCGGTGCCGGCGTTGTAGCCGTAGCTGCCTTTGTTCTCCTTCACCTTGTTGAGCACCACTGCGCCGTCCTCGCCCGCGTTTTCCACGATCTGCCGCAGCGGCTCCTCGAGCGCGCGGCGCACGATTTTGACGCCGGTCGCTTGGTCGTCGTTGTCGCCCTTGACCTTGCCCAGAGCGTCGATACAGCGCACCAGGGCGACACCGCCACCGGCGACCACGCCCTCTTCGACCGCCGCACGCGTGGCGTGCAGGGCGTCTTCGACGCGCGCCTTCTTTTCCTTCATTTCGACTTCGGTCGCGGCGCCGACCTTGATCACGGCGACACCGCCCGCCAGTTTGGCGACCCGCTCCTGCATTTTCTCCTTGTCGTAGTCCGATGTGGCTTCCTCAATCTGGGCGCGAATCTGCTTCACCCGTCCCTCGATGTCGTCCTTGCTGCCGGCACCGTCGATGACGGTGGTGTTTTCCTTGGTGATCTGAACCTTTTTGGCGCGACCCAGGTCGTCCAGGCTCGCGGTTTCCAGGCTCATGCCGACTTCCTCGCTGATGACCTGACCGGCCGTCAAGATGGCGATGTCCTGCAACATGGCCTTGCGGCGATCACCGAAACCGGGCGCCTTCACCGCGCAAACCTTGACTATGCCGCGGATGTTGTTGACCACCAGGGTGGCCAGTGCCTCCCCGTCGACGTCTTCGGAGATGACCACGAGCGGCTTGCCGGCCTTGGCCACGTTCTCGAGCACCGGCAGCAGGTCGCGAATGTTGGAGATCTTCTTGTCGTGGATCAGGATATACGGGTCGTCGAGCTCGACGCTCATGTTCTCCTGCTTGTTGATGAAATACGGAGAGAGGTAGCCGCGGTCGAACTGCATGCCCTCGACGATTTCGAGTTCGTTCTCCAGGCCCGATCCTTCCTCCACCGTGATCACGCCCTCTTTGCCGACCTTTTCCATGGCTTCGGCGATGATATTGCCGATGGACTCGTCCGCGTTGGCGGATACGGTGCCGACCTGGGCGATCTCCCTGTGGTCGGAACAGGGCTTGGAAATCTCCTTCAACTTCTCAACGGTCGCGATCACCGCCTTGTCGATGCCGCGCTTCAGGTCCATGGGATTCATTCCTGCGGCCACCGCCTTGAGACCCTCTTTGAGCATGGACTGCGCGAGCACAGTCGCGGTGGTGGTGCCGTCACCGGCGACGTCGGAGGTCTTGGAGGCGACCTCCTTGAGCATTTGCGCGCCCATGTTTTCAAATTTGTCCTTGAGTTCAATCTCCTTGGCCACGGACACGCCGTCTTTGGTCACGGTCGGTGCGCCGAAGGATTTTTCCAGAATGACATTGCGGCCCTTGGGCCCCAACGTGACCTTGACCGCGTCGGCCAGGACGTTCACGCCGCGGAGCTTTTTCGAGCGTGCGACTTCACCAAACTTTACTTCTTTCGCAGACATGTTTGTTGTCTCCTAAAAAATATTCACTGTCCAGGGTTTACTCGACGACGCCCATGATGTCGTCTTCACGCATGACGAGAAGCTCCTCGCCTTCGACTTTGACTTCGGTGCCGGAATATTTTCCGAACAGCACCTTGTCGCCGACCTTCACGTCCAGCGGGCGAATCTCCCCGTTTTCTTGAATTTTGCCGTTGCCGACGGCGACGATCTCTCCCTGCATGGGCTTTTCAGCGGCAGTATCGGGTATCACGATCCCGCCCGGGCTTTTCTTTTCGTCGTCCAGGCGACGGACCAAAACGCGATCATGAAGTGGACGAATTGCCATTCGTTTAGTCTCCTCTAAAGGTTACGGTTTACGGTAACGTTGTTACCCAGCGATGGGCGCTGTTAGCACTCATCGTTGATGAGTGCTAATAATATCCATGAGGAAACGGTTGTCAAGTGTCGTCGTCGACGCGCCGATACTCGCCCTCCAGGGTCGTGCCCTGGTCGGTTTTGTGCCCCGGACCGGGGGTGGGGTCCGCACCCGGCGTCCCGTGGGCTCGGATCAGGCCTCGATCCAATACGTAACGAATGACGGCACGCCGCAGCGCCGGGGTGAGACAGGCGAAGCCGACGGCGTCGGTGAAAAATCCGGGCGTGAGCAGGAGGGCACCGGCGAGCAGCAGGCACACTCCCTCCAGCAGGGCCGTCGCCGGCAGTTCGCCGGCTTCGAGTTCGGACTGTATGCGCCGCACCGTGGAAAATCCCTGCGATCGGACGAGAAAGGCACCGAGTACCGCGGTAAAGACGACGCAGAAGATCGTCCACGCGGCGCCGATGAGGCCGCCGACCTTGATCAGCAGGTAGATCTCGATCAGGGGCACGACGAGGAACGTCGTCAGTAGGATGGAGAACGGGGTCACGTCGTCATATTCTCGGTTCGCAGCGAACCGGGTCCTCTCTAACTACCGTGTAATTGGGAAGTCCGATGTTATGCTACCCGCCCCATTGAACCAAGGCGGCGTGATCGCTCGAAACGCGCCGCCGCGCCCATGGCCACAATTCGCGCCGGCCCGTGTAATAATTGGGCGTGCTTTGAACGCCCGGCGCCGTTGCGGGCGAAGTCACCGTGAGAGCAGCATGGAATCCCGGTTCCAAATAGTTATTACCACCTGCGCGGATAAAGAAAGCGCACACGCGCTGGCGCTCGACCTTGTTGCGGAGTCGTTGGCCGCGTGTGTGAATATCGTACCGGGCGTGGAATCCGTGTATCGCTGGCAGGGCGCGGTCGAGTCGGATTCGGAATATCTGTTGTGGATCAAGTCGACGGTCAGCAATTACGCCGCCATCGAGCGACGCATCAAAGCCTTGCACACCTACGAACTTCCCGAAATTATTGCAGTCCCTATCACTGACGGCTCGGCCGAATACCTCGCTTGGGTAGACTCCGTACAGAAATCGTGAACACTCGAATGAAGACGCTAGGGGGCTTTTTTGCGCTCAGCCTGATGTCTGCGGCCGTAGCTGCGCAGCAGGAAGAATTGCTTGAGCCGGATAAGGCGTTTGCGTTCACCGCCACCAGCCTTACGCCGAACGCTATCCAGGTTACGTGGGACATCGCCAAGGATTACTACATGTACCGCGACAAGTATCGGGTGCGGCGGGTCGAAGGGGTGGTGACGCTGGGCGAAATACAGCTCCCGCCGGGGAAGCGAAAACAAGACCCGCTGTTCGGAGAAGTGGAGGTTTACACGGACACCGTGTACATCGAAGTACCGGTACAACGGCAATCTACGGAGCCGCTCGGCGTCGTCATCGAAGCCGAAGGGCAAGGATGCAACGAACCCATTGGCGTGTGCTATCCGCCCATCAAGCACACGGTGAGCCTGACGTTGCCGGCGGCAACGGACGCCGGCGGCAAACCGTCCGCATCGACCGCGGCGAAGACGCCGGTCACCTCTCTGTCGTCGCTGCGTGATCTTTTGGGCGGAGTGCAGGAGGACGAATTCCTGGATCCCGACGAGGCGTTTCAGTTCGAGGTCGGTGTGCTGGACCCGGACACCCTCGGCGCCACCTTCACCATCGCCGACGGCTATTA
This sequence comes from uncultured Gammaproteobacteria bacterium, assembly GCA_947258495.1. GTDB lineage: Bacteria > Pseudomonadota > Gammaproteobacteria > Arenicellales > JAANXG01 > CALZGZ01. The sequence goes on along the minus strand of CAMYIN010000009.1, from coordinate 12,312 downwards.
CCTGTATCAGGACAAGACCCGCTTCGAGAGCCGCACCTCCGGGATACGCGTCGGCGACTACCAGCTTCCGCCGGGGAAGGATAAGGAGGACGAATTCTTTGGAAAAAGCGTGGTGTATTACAAGGGCTTCGACGTCACCGTGCCCCTAGTTCGCGAGTCGGACGCCGCGACCACGGCGAAGTTCGACGTGAAATATCAGGGCTGCGCGGACAAAGGCATCTGTTACCCACCCATCACCAAGACCGTGGAACTGCGCGTACCGGGAATCGGTACCGCGAGGGCCGCGCCCGCGTCGGCCGCTGGCGCCGGCGGCGTCGATCCGCTCAAGCCGGCCGCGGGCACGGACGAGGGGTTCTGGGGTTACATAATGACCGCGTTCTTCTCCGGAATCCTGCTGACGTTTACACCGTGCGTGCTGCCGATGATCCCGATCCTGTCCAGCATCATCGTCGGGCAGGGCGAGGCCATCACCAACAAGAAAGGCGGTCTGCTCGCGATCACCTACGTCCTCGGCACGGCGGTCACCTACACCATTGCCGGCGTCCTCGCCGGGGCCACGGGCGACCAGCTGCAGGCCTATTTCCAGAACATCTGGGCGATCGGCGCCATCAGCCTCATCTTGGTGCTGCTGGCGTTGTCTATGTTCGGTGTCTACGAAATCCAGATGCCCTCGGCGATCCAATCGCGCCTGCAGAACCGCACCCGAAGTATGCAGGGAGGGGCGCTCAGCGTGGTGTTCGTCCTGGGGATGATATCGGCCCTGATAGTCGGTGCCTGCGTATCGCCGTTGCTCATCGTCGCCCTCGGCGTCGCCATCGTCAAGGGAGATCCCGTTCTCGGCGGCGGGATCATGTTCGCGCTCTCGCTGGGCATGGGAGTGTTCCTGATCGCGCTCGGCTTCGGCGCCGGCTTTCTTCTGCCGAGGGCCGGCGCCTGGATGGATCGCGTCAAGTACGCCTTCGGCGTGCTGTTGCTGGGTGTCGCTATCTACCTGCTCGGCGCGGTACCCGAAGTCCCCGTACTCTATCTTTGGGCCGCGCTGTTTATCGTCACCGCGGTATTCATGGGGGCGACGCAAGCGCTGCCGGACGGCGCCAACGGCTGGCGCTACGTATTCAAGGGCGCGGGCGTGTTCTTGCTGGCGTGGGGCGTGCTGGCGCTGATCGGCGGTATGACGGGTAATCGCGACGTACTCCGGCCAATCGAACTCGGGAACCTCGGCCTGGGACCGGCGGACGCGGCGCGGGCGACGGCGCTCGAACATCAAAGCCTGTTTACCCGCGTGGCTTCCCTACCCCAGCTCGAAGCGCAGTTGCAGCAGGCCAAGCGCCGCGGCAAACCAGTTTTGCTGGATTACTACGCGGACTGGTGCGTCGATTGCGTGCGCATGGAGAAGGCCACCTTCGAAGACGTTCGCGTGAGCAGCGCGCTGCGGGATCGATTTGTCCTGCTTCAGGTCGACGTGACCGATCCGGCTAACCCCGATACCCGGGCGATAAAGAAGCGATACCATGTGTTCGGACCGCCCGCCATGCTGTTCTTCGCCGCCGACGGATCCGAGCGAAAAGACCTGCGTCGCTACGGGTACATGCCGGCCGACGAATTTCTGCGGCACATCGCGGGCGTTTGAATTCGCTGGGGCGCCATGCGCCGATGTGTTTCTGCTATCGCGTCTCGAACTAACCCAAATTTCCCTGAGTTTGCCTGCTTCTCCCCTGATCTTGACGGGCTGCTGGACTTCGCACCGCAGATTGGGCAAACTAGGTACGATCGAGCTTGCTTTCGCAAAAATAGAAGCACGTTCGGGGCACGTATGGCGAAAATACTAATTCTGAATGGCCCGAACCTCAACTTGTTGGGTAATCGCGAACCCGAGCACTACGGCCGCGTCACGCTCGACACGGTCGTCGCCGACCTCAAGCAGCTTGCGGCGCGACACAGCCACGACATCGCCCACCTGCAGAGCAACGCGGAGCACGAATTGGTGGACGCGATCCAGGCCGCGGCCGCGCAGGGCGTGGCGTTTATCGTCATCAACCCCGCGGCCTTCACCCACACCAGCGTCGCCCTGCGAGACGCCCTGGCGGCGGTGAACATCCCATTCATCGAGGTGCACCTTTCCAACATTCACGCCCGCGAGCCGTTTCGTGCGCACTCGTATCTTTCAGAGCTGGCAGTCGGGGTCATCAGCGGACTGGGAGCTTACGGCTACGAACTGGCACTGCGGGCCGCGATGCGCCGATTGCGCGCGGATTGATCGATATGGATCTGCGAAAAATCAAGAAGCTGATTGAACTGCTGGAAGACTCCAACTTGAGCGAATTGGAGATCAGGGAGGGCGAAGAGTCCATCCGGCTGAGCCGCGCGACGTCCACCCAACCGCCGGCGTCCCACGCTCCCGGTCCCGCGGTGCAGCTCGACCCGGCATCCGTTGCCCGGGAACTACCGCCGCCGGAGGCACCGAAGGGCCACCAGGTCAAGTCTCCCATGGTCGGGACCTTCTACGCCGCGCCGAAGCCGGGTTCGAAGCCCTTCGTGCAGGTCGGAAGCAAGGTACAGGTGGGCGATACCCTGTGCGTGATCGAGGCGATGAAGATCTTCAACCAGATCGAGGCGGACAAATCCGGCACCGTGGTTGCGGTGCTCAAAGAGAACGGGGAGCCGGTGGAGTACGGCGAGGTCCTGTTCGTACTCGATTGATCTTTATCCAAACTGCGTCGTCGCCTGCTTCACAATGATCGACAAACTGGTAATCGCGAATCGTGGCGAAATTGCGTTGCGAATTCAGCGTGCCTGCCGCGACCTGGGTATCAGGACCGTGGCGGTGCACTCGGAGGCGGACCGTGAAGCGAAATACGTGCGGCTGGCTGACGAATCGGTCTGTATAGGCCCACCGGCCGCGGCCGGCAGTTATTTGAACGTTCCCGCGGTGATTGCGGCGGCGGAGGTGACCGACGCTGGCGCCATCCACCCCGGCTACGGCTTTCTCGCAGAGAACGCGGATTTCGCCGAGCGGGTGGAACAGAGCGGATTCATTTTCGTCGGTCCGCGCGCCGAGACCATTCGATTGATGGGCGACAAGATAGCGGCTATCCGCACCATGAAAGAGGCCGGTATGCCCTGTGTGCCCGGCTCGGAGGGCCCGCTGGGCGACGACGACCGGGAAAACCTACGGATCGCCAACGATATCGGCTACCCGGTGATCATTAAGGCCGCCGGCGGCGGCGGCGGCAAAGGCATGCGCGTGGTGCATACCGAAGCGGCCTTGCGCAACGCGATTTCCCTTACGCGGGCGGAGGCAGAGGCCGCGTTCAACAACGACATCGTCTACATGGAAAAGTACCTGGATCGGCCCAGGCACATTGAATTCCAGGTCATCGCGGACCAATACGGGAACGTGGTGCACCTCGGTGATCGGGACTGCTCTATGCAGCGCCGGCATCAGAAGGTCGTGGAAGAGGCGCCCGCTCCGGGGATCACCGCCGAGCAGCGAGACAATATCGGTAATCGCTGTGTGCAGGCCTGCGAGCAGTTCCAATACTTGAGCGCCGGCACCCTGGAATTCCTGTTTCAGGACGGCGAATTCTATTTCATGGAGATGAACACCCGCATTCAGGTCGAACATCCGGTTACCGAGATGATTACGGGCATTGATCTGGTGAAGCAACAGCTGAAGGTCGCCATGGGGAATCGCCTGCCGTTTCAACAGGAGCAGATCACCTTCCGGGGACACGCGATCGAATGCCGCATCAATGCGGAAGATCCCGACAAATTTCTGCCGTCTCCCGGCAGGATCGTGCAATATCACCAACCGGGCGGCCCCGGTATCCGCGTGGACTCGCATGTGTACAATAATTACGTGGTGCCCCCCTATTACGACTCTTTGATCGCCAAGCTGCTCGCCCACGGCGCGGATCGCGCGGAGGCGATCGCTCGCATGCGCAGCGCGCTGTTTGAAATGGTCGTCGACGGCATCAAGACCAATATTCCGCTGCACCAGCGGATTCTTCGCGACGCCGGTTTTCAGCGCGGCGACGTCAATATTCACTACCTCGAGCAACGGTTTACGCAGTAAGCGTGTCTTGGTTGCGCATTCGTTACCGCGCTGATCGCTCCTTGGGCGAGGCGATAACGGGCGCTCTCGAGGCCTGCGGCGCCGTTTCGGTCACCCTCGAAGACGCCGCTGGGGACGCGTTCTTTGACGCGGCGACGCCCGAAGATCCGGGCTGGGAGGAAGTCTACGTCACCGGTTTGTTCCCCGGCGCCGTCGATGCGGATCGCATAGTCGCCACGGTTGGCGGGCGAGTTGGCGGGCGCGCCGGGCAGCTGGTGAAAATCGACCTGCTTGCGGAGGAAGATTGGGCGCGATCCTGGGCCCGCGATTACCAGGCCTTGCGAGTGTCGGAGCGGCTGTGGGTAAGTCCGAGCTGGATCGAACCGCCGCCGGGGGGCGTGGTCAATGTCGTCATCGACCCCGGCATGGCATTCGGTACCGGTACCCATCCGACGACGCAGCTTTGCTTGCAGTGGCTGGCGCAGGCCGAGCTCGGCGGCCGGCGTGTCGTCGACTACGGTTGTGGCTCCGGAATCCTGGCTATCGCCGCCGTCAAGCTGGGGGCGGCGCACGCCTACGCAGTCGATACCGATCCGCACGCCCGCACCGCGTCCAGGTATAATGCGGAACGGAACGGCGTGTCCGAACGGATCACGGTAACCACGTGCGCAGACGCGCCCGAAGAACCCGCGGACGTTGTGATTGCGAACATCCTCGCCAACGTAATCCTGTCTCTGCACGACACCCTGTGCAGCCTGGTTCGGCCGCGCGGGCGGTTGCTGTTGGCCGGTATTCTCGACTCTCAGCGGGAACGGATCACCAGGGGGTTCGCAGCCGAGTTCGAGTTCGAGCTGCGACGGCGCGAGGCCTGGTGCTTGCTGGTGGGCCGTGCGGCTAGAGATTGAGACCCTGACAAGGCCACTTGCGCGATGTTTGCACGCTGCCCCAGTTGCCAGACCGTATTCGACGTCGACGACCAGACGCTGAGCGTTCGTACCGGTATGGTGCGTTGCGGCGTGTGCAGGGTGACCTTCAACGCCTCCTGGAACCTCGTCGATCGGCTGCCGGAGGTGGAGCTGCCCGAGACCGCGGTACCATCACGACCGCGCCAAACCGAGCCTGCCGCGGACCCGGGTCCGCCGCCGATTTCGGACCTGACGCAGCGCAGTCCGCCGCCTGAGACGCCGCCGTCCATCGCCGAGACCCCCGCCGTTCCCGCGATCGACGACACCGGGGAGGGCGCCATTGCGAACTCGGAAGCGGAAATGGCGCACGAGGAGTACGAACTCGATTCGGAGTCCATACTCGACGAAGTTGAGCGTCTGGACGCGGCGCTGCAGCAGAAACACGAACACAAGCGGGATCGCGCCGACGCCGCCGCGGAATCCGAAGATACGTGGCAGGCACAGGCGCCGTTCGATGTCGAGCCCGACCACGAAATCGTGCTCGAGACGCCCGCGGAATCCTCGCCGGCATTCGGTACCGACACTCGCAGCAGGCTCCGAGAAACCGAACACGAACGCATTGCCTCGTCCGTCGATCGCATGCGCGACATGCTCGACCCGGTGCAGGAATCCCCGTCGCCGGCGCAGCATGCCGAGGACACGACCCCGCCGGCACCGAATTCGCCGCCGCGCCCGGAAGCAGCACGGACCGAGCTGCCGCCAGAAATCGATCCCTATCACGCGGAGCGAAAACATCCCGCCGCCGTCGACGGCGCCTCGCCGGATGCCCAGCAGATCTTCGAAGGAATATACGAGAGTCGCGATGCCGAAGACGTGGAGCGCGCTACGACTATCGCAGCCCTGCGCACCATGGCCTGGTTCGTGGCCCTGGTAATATTTCTGGTCGCCGCCATTTGGCAGGTCCGAACCTTCTATCTGTACGATCTGGCCCAGAATGCCTCATTGCGACCCCTGGTGGCGGGTTTTTGCCGGATCGCCATGTGCGAGCTCCCGCAGCGCCGGGATTCGCGGCGCATCGATCTGGTGGGGACCAACGTCGAGACCCATCACGCCGTGCCCGGAGCCCTGCGGGTTACGGTCAGCCTGATCAATCGCGCCGGTTTCTCGCAAGCACCGCCCACGCTGGAGGTTACGCTGACCGATAAGCTGGGGCGAGTGGTGGGCCGGCGGACGTACTCGCCCGACGATTACTCACCAGCGGAAAAGGACGCCATTCTTGACCCCGACGTAGTGGAAAATGTCATGCTTGATCTGGCCGCACCCAGCGAAAGCGCGGTGGGGTACGAAATACAACTCATTCCCGACTGAAGACGATAATTGCGACACAAAAAAAATTTTTTTCAAAAAATGTCTGTCAAGTCTTTTCGATGAAAATCGTCGGGAGTATCATCCCCCTCCCTGCCTTACCAATTCGATATAAATTAATCAGACGGTCGGGGGATGGAGATCGGGCCTTTTACCTTCGGTAATAATCTCATGGTCGCACCAATGGCCGGCATCACGGATCGGCCGTTCCGGCAGTTGTGTCGGAAATGGGGCGCCGGCCATGCCGTCTCGGAGATGGTTTCCGCAAACGCGAAGCTGCTTCACACGGAGAAGACACGCCGGCGCGCGGATGGATTCGGTGAGCCGGGCCCCAACACGGTGCAGCTTGTGGGGCGCGAGCCGGCTTTGATGGCGATTGCTGCGCAGTATCACGTCGATCACGGTGCGCAGATCATCGATATCAATATGGGATGTCCGGCGAAGAAGGTCTGCGGCAAATTAGCCGGGTCGGCCCTTCTGCAGGACGAGGCTCTGGTGGCGCGCATCCTGGAGGCGGTCACCCGAGCCGTACCGGTTCCGGTGACGTTGAAGATGCGTACGGGATGCAGTCCGAACCACCGCAACGGCGTCCGCATCGCCAGGATTGCGGAAGCGGCCGGGGTACAGGCGCTCGCAGTCCACGGTCGCACGCGGGCATGCAAGTTCAGGGGGCCGGTCGATTACACGACCATTCGGGACATAAAGCGCGCCGTCGCCATTCCCGTGATTGCCAACGGCGACGTCGACGGTCCGGAAAAGGCGAGACGGGTCCTCGAGTATACGCGCGCCGACGGCATCATGATCGGGCGAGCGGCACAGGGAAGACCGTGGTTGTTCCTGCAGACCGACCATTATCTGCGTACCGGCAATACGATGTCCGCGCCCCCGTTGTGGCAGCAAGCGGAGTCGGTGGCGGATCACCTGCGGCAGATACACGAGTTCTACGGCGAGTTCACCGGGGTGCGTATGGCTCGAAAACACCTGGGCTGGTACACGGCGTCGCTCCCGGGCCATAGACATTTTCGCAAAGCGGTAAATCGAGTTGAGAATGGCGCAACACAGATACGGCTGACGAAAAACTATTTCGCGCGGCTGATAGATCAACAACGGTTGGCGGCATGACGAAGAAAATTCAAGACCCACCATTATCCAAGTGCGTGCAGCGATCTTTAAAGACGTATTTCAAGGACATGAACGGAGAGAAACCCTGCAATCTCTACACGATGGTGATCGAAGAAATAGAAAAGCCCCTGCTTGAGGTTGTCATGGAGCAAACGGAAAGCAACCAGACCAAGGCCGCCCAGCTGCTGGGCATCAATCGGAATACCTTAAGGAAGAAGCTTCGGCATTACGGTCTCGAGTAACGCGTTTTCATCGTTACCGAAAGGCGATGCATGCTTCGGCGGCAGTGAGCCGCCGCTCGTGCGCGCGTGTCGTGAATTGCGAAAGATTGAGCACAAGAGAATGAAGCAAGCAGAGTCCAGCTCCGCCTCTGTCGGCGTAGTTCCTGTGAGGCGGGCGCTGCTCAGCGTCTCCGACAAATCGGGGATCGTAGACTTTGCCCGAGCGCTGATCGATCAGGGAGTGGAACTGTTGTCGACCGGCGGCACCGCGCGCTTGTTGACGGACAATCAGGTCCCCGTCACCGAGGTCTCCGCGCACACGGGATATCCGGAGATCATGGGCGGGCGGCTGAAGACGCTGCATCCCGCTATCCACGGCGGCATACTCGGCCGCCGCGGCCGTGACGACGCCGTCATGACCGAACAAGGCATCGCCCCCATCGACCTGGTGGTGGTCAACCTGTACCCCTTCGAGCAGGTCACCGCTGATCCGGACTGCGGCCTCGATGTCGCCGTCGAGCACATCGATATCGGTGGACCGACCATGTTGCGGGCGGCGGCGAAGAATCATGAATCCGTGGCGGTGGTCGTGGAGAGCGCCGACTACGATGCGGTGTCGAAGGAACTGGCCGCCTACGGCGGTGTGACCGCGGCCACGCGTTTTCGTCTCGCGGGCAAGGCGTTCGCGCATACCGCGGCTTACGACGGCGCGATCTCGAATTACCTGAGCCGCGTGCGGCAAGATGGAAGCACGGACCGCTTTCCAATGGTGCTCAATCTGCAGTTTCGCCGCATCCAGGACATGCGGTACGGCGAAAACCCGCACCAGGCGGCGGCGTTTTATTCCGACCGCCGGCCGGTGTGTCCGAGCCTCGCGCATTCCAAACTGCTGCAGGGCAAAGCCATGTCCTACAACAACGTCGCCGACGCCGACGCCGCACTTGAGTGCGTGCGGTCGTTCGAAGACGTCGCCTGCGTGATCGTCAAGCACGCCAACCCCTGCGGGGTCGCCCTCGGCGACTCCGTGCTGAATGCGTACGAGCGCGCTTTCGAGACCGACCCTACCTCGGCTTTCGGCGGCATCATCGCCTTCAACCGGACATTGGACGCCGAGGCTGCGGGCGCCATCATCGACAGACAGTTCGTCGAGGTGATTCTTGCACCCAGTATCTCGCCGCAGGCGCGCGCGGTGCTCGAAAAGAAGAAAAACGTCCGCGTGCTGGAGACCGGATCGTTCGAGTCCCGTGGCGACCCGGGGTTTTACTACAAGCGGGTGACGGGAGGGTTGCTGGTTCAGGACTACGACGCCGGCGCGGTTCGCCGCGACGACCTCGAGGTGGTGAGTAAACGGATGCCAACCGAGGAGGAGCTGATGGATCTGCTGTTCGCGTGGAAAGTGGTGAAGTACGTGAAATCCAACGCCATCGTCTACGCCAGGGACAGGATGACCATCGGCATCGGTGCCGGCCAGATGAGTCGCGTCTACTCCGCCAGAATCGCCGGCATCAAGGCCGCCGACGTCGGTTTGCAGGTCCGGGACTCGGTGATGGCGTCGGACGCGTTTTTCCCCTTCCGCGACGGCATCGACGCCGCCGCGGAAGCCGGCATCCGGGCGGTGATCGAACCGGGGGGATCGATGCGGGACGACGAGGTGATCGCCGCGGCCGACGAGCACGGCATGGCCATGGTGTTTACGGGGATGCGGCATTTTCGGCATTGAACCGCGGGCCTCCGTGGCCCAGCGCGATACCTGAATATCATCGTTCCGCCGGGGCGACACGATCGCCCGATGCCTTCGCCTTCATTATCCGGCATCGCCGGGGCGCAATGCGGGTGAAGCACGCTCGCTCCGCCGAGAGCGGGTGAAGATTCCTGCGGCGCGCCGTGATTGCATCCCTTTAGGCCCGGAGCCGGCGGGTATCGAGCGAAGGTCTACCGGATCGGCCGGGAACGAGTTCATCTGGCTGGAATTCCATGAACGTCGTATTCACCGGGCATCCGTGTGATCGACCGCGCGCGGGTCGCCGCGCGGGGCAGACTTTACCCGATCGGCACGGTAAGATGACCGCCTTTTTCACATTGACCTGAGGGGCAGCGCTCGATGGAGGTGTTGATAATCGGCGGCGGCGGACGCGAGCACGCGCTGGCGTGGAAGCTCGCCGCCTCAGCCCGCGTAGACAGGGTTTACGTCGCGCCCGGCAACTCCGGCACCGCGGCGGAGCCAAAGGTCGAGAACGTCGCCGTCGACGCCGGGGACATCGAGGGCCTGAAAACGTTCGCCCTGGAAAAGCAGGTGGCTATGACCGTAGTCGGGCCGGAGGCGCCCCTGGTGGCGGGTGTGGTCGACGTGTTTCGGGCGCAGGGCCTGGCGTGTTTCGGGCCAACGCGGGGCGCGGCACGGCTGGAGGGGTCGAAATCGTACACCAAGGATTTTCTGCAGCGCCATGACATCCCGTCGGCGGAATACCAGACTTTCGACGACCTCGGGGAGGCGGAGGCTTATATTGAACGCAAGGGCGCGCCGATCGTCGTCAAGGCGGACGGTCTGGCCGCCGGCAAAGGCGTGACGGTGGCGAACACCGTGGAGGGCGCGGTACGGGCCGCGCGCGACTGCCTGGCGGCGAGGAAGTTCGGCGATGCAGGCAGCAAGATCGTGGTCGAAGAATGCCTGCTCGGGGAAGAGGCGAGCTTTATCTGTATCGTCGGTGGAGAGCAGGTATTGCCGCTGGCGAGCTCTCAGGACCACAAGGCCCGCGACAACGCGGACAAGGGACCCAATACCGGCGGTATGGGGGCGTATTCCCCCGCGCCGCTCGTGACGACGCCGGTGCACGAACGTATCATCGCCGAGGTCATCGAGCCCACGGTGCGGGGACTCCAGCAGGAGGGCGAGTCCTATACCGGATTTCTGTACGCCGGTCTGATGATCGACGCGTCGGGGGCGCCGAAGGTGCTGGAATACAATTGCCGGCTGGGCGATCCGGAAACCCAGCCCATCATGATGCGCTTGCGTTCCGATCTGCTGGAACTGTGCGACGCCGCCTTGGGGCGACGGCTGCAGGATACACAGGCCGAGTGGGATACTCGAGCGGCCCTGGGGGTGGTGATGGCGGCGGGCGGTTATCCGGGAGACTACCGCAAGGGGGATGTGATCTCCGGACTCGACGGGCTGGACTGCGATACGGTCAAGGTTTTCCATGCGGGTACCGGCGGGAAACACGGTCGCGTCCTCACCAACGGCGGACGCGTATTATGCGTCACCGCCCTCGGGGACGACGTCTACGAGGCGCAGTCGCGGGCCTACGATGCGGTAGGCCGTATTCATTGGGACGGCGTCTACTACCGCACCGATATCGGCTTCAGGGCCGTAGCCCGGGAGCGGCGGCGTCGGGAATAACAACTTTTCTTGAGAGGAAAAAAAATGCCGTTTGTGGCCGTTCTTATGGGCTCGGATTCCGATCTGCCGATCATGCAATCCACGCTCGATACGCTGGACAGGCTCGGCGTCCCCTGGGAGGTCAAGATTACCTCCGCGCACAGGACTCCGGAGGCTACGCACAAGTACGTACAGGACGCAGACAGCCGCGGATGCTCCGTATTCATTGCGGCCGCCGGGCTCGCTGCGCATCTGGCCGGGACCGTCGCCGGCCTGACCTTGAAGCCGGTCATTGGCGTGCCCATCGATGCCGGGCCGCTGCAGGGCGAGGATTCCCTGCTCTCCACAGTGCAGATGCCGGGCGGCATTCCGGTGGCCTGCGTGGCGATAGGCAAGGCCGGGGCCAAGAACGCCGCCTATCTGGCAGCTCAGATCATCGGTCTTTCCGACAGCGAGATCGGCCGGCGACTGGCGGAGGATCGCGAGCAGAACGCAAACGACGTTTATGCAAAAGATCGACAGCTGCAACAGCGGCTGCAGAAGTAATCGCCGCAATCCGTGTGCGCAGCTTCGAACCGGACGTCGCCGTACCTCCAGAACTGCCTTCCCCCTGTGCCGATGGCGCCATGAATGCGGAATCGCTGCGACAGGCGGTGCGCGTCATTGCCGAAGGCGGGATCGTCGCGTATCCCACGGAGTCCTGCTACGGTTTGGGTTGTGATCCACGACAACATCGAACGGTGCGTCGATTGCTGCGCCTAAAGCGGCGTCCGCGGGCGCTAGGCCTCATCATCCTCGCCGGTGATATCGAGCAACTCCACGGCTATATCGATTTGCGCACCTCGCCGATGCTCGAGCGTGTCGTCCGCACCTGGCCCGGTCCCCATACGTGGTTGCTGCCGGCGCGTCCGAGCGTGTCCGTATGGATCCGGGGGAGGCACGCCAGCGTCGCGGTGAGGGTGACCGCGCATCCCGGCGCCGCGGTCCTGTGCCGCCGCGCGCGCAGGGCCATCGTTTCCACCAGCGCGAACCGCCACGGTCGACCGCCCGCGCGTTCCGCGGCGGGTGTGCGTCGCGAGTTCGGCGACGACGTGGATTTCGTCCTCGAAGGGACGCTCGGCGGTCTCGCGAGCGCTACCGAGATACGCGACGCGGTCGACAATAGCCTGGTACGGGCCGGGCCGGGACCCTCGCTGCAAACGTCAAACGTATGAACGCACACACCGCGGTCGCCCCCGACACCCCCGGCGTGAAGGCCTACATGCACGG
>CAMYIN010000008.1 GCA_947258495.1 uncultured Gammaproteobacteria bacterium | reverse complement strand
CGAAAAAGCACATAGAAGTAACCTAATATTGGTTCGCTAACTGCTTAAAGGGATTGAGGTAATAATGGTGGAGCGGAGGAGGATCGAACTCCCGACCTTCGCATTGCGAACGCGACGCTCTCCCAGCTGAGCTACCGCCCCATGACGAAATACGCACACCCCGCCGAGTGGGGACAGGTATTTTAGACCAGCCGGGGGGTTTCACCAACATCGGAGGGCCCTGGAGCGACGCCGCCGCTCGGGGAGCTCACGCGTCGATCAGATTGCGCAACGACGACTGAAGCTGGGTGAGGCGGGCGAGCGGACTGCTCATCTCCAGCAGTTTCTGCTTGATCAGCATGTCCAGCGGCAATATCTCCGCCAGCCGGTACGACACCCAGCTCGCGTCTTCGAACTGCCGGTTCAGAGGCGCGTAGAGCGGCCCGGCCTCTTCGATAATTTCGGATAGTAAATGACTCAGCTTGGTGAATTTCGGCGGCACGTCGACGATGGGGTCCTGGGGGATCAGCGCAACCTCGGCAACCATGAGCTGATCGGACTGCACCGTCGTGCTCTTGACCGTAAACCGTTCCCCGCCCTCGGCGACGATGCCAAGCAAGCCGTCCGGAAGCGAGTGCCAATCGACGATGTTCGCCAGAGTGCCTATCTCGTGCGGCGTAGCGGGTTCTCCGGCTTCTTTCCCTTCGCGGATCAAACACACGCCGAAGGGCGTTTGTTTCTTAACGCAGTTGCTCACCATCGCCAGATATCGGGGCTCGAAGATGCGCAGCGGAATCGGACCTCCAGGGAACAAGACGTTGTTGAGGGGGAACAGCGGAATATCTAAGGTAAACATCGGGTCCGTATTGTGCCGGCTTGGGTATCCAGCGTACGCTTAAAGGCGTCGTGATTGCAAGGCGAACGCGAGTCGTAGAAGAGGTTGTCTCCGGCGGGCAGACGGGTGTCGACAGGGCGGCACTGGACGCCGCCGGTATGTCGTCGATACCTTGTGGCGGCTGGTGCCCGGCGGGACGTATTGCGGAAGACGGGCCCATCGACGCGCGTTACCCGTTGCGGGAGACACCGAGCGATCGGTATCCGCAACGCACGGAATGGAACGTGCGGGACTCCGACGCGACCCTGATCGTCTCGGCCGGAGCGCTGCGAGGGGGTTCGCGCTTGACCCGCACCTGCTGCCGGGGGCTCGCGAAACCGTACCGGGTGGTCGACGTGCTGGGCGCGGTAGAGATCGAAGACCTCAGGAAGTGGTTGGCGGACAACCGTGTTGCGGTCCTCAACGTGGCGGGGCCGCGCGAGAGCCATTGGCCGGGCGTCTACGCGCTCGCCAGAGATCTATTGCTGGAGTTATTGAAGTGAATTTTCCCGCGAGGTGAAGCATGCCATATTCGACCATAGTTTCTGTTGATACCTTGAACGCGCACACTCAGGATCCCGACTGGATCGTATTCGATTGTCGTTTCGCCCTCAACGACACCGAAAAAGGCAGGCGCGATTATCGAGCCTCGCATATCCCCGGCGCCCTTTATGCGCACCTGGACGAGGTCCTTTCGGCCCCCAGGAGCGCGCGCACCGGTCGTCATCCGCTGCCGGACGTCGCCCGGTTTTCGGAATGGCTGGGGGAGCAGGGTGTCGACGCAGACAAACAGGTGGCGGCCTACGACGACGCAGACGGCGCCTTCGCCGCGCGTTTGTGGTGGATGCTGCGCTGGCTGGGGCACACGTCGGTGGCGGTGCTCGACGGCGGCTGGCAGGCGTGGATCGCGCGGGGCCTTGCGGTGGATTCCCGGATCGAGGATCGCGCGAGGTCGGTATTCACGCCAAGGCCGGACCGCGACATGTGGCTGGATGTCGACCAGCTGACGGCGCAGATGCAGGACGACGCGGTGCGGGTGCTCGACGCCCGCGCGCCGCAGCGCTACAGCGGGGAAGAGGACCCCATCGATCCGGTGGCCGGGCACATTCCGGGATCGTTGAATCGCCCCTACAAATCGAACCTGACCGCGGAGCAGCGGTTCCGGCCGGCGGCAGAGCTCAAGCGCGAATTCACGTCGCTGTTGTCGGGGCGCACGGCGGCGTCCACGGTACACAGCTGCGGTTCGGGCGTCACCGCCTGCCACAATCTGCTGGCAATGGAGCTCGCCGGCCTGCACGGCTCTCGGCTGTACCCGGGATCGTGGAGCGAATGGATCACGGATCCCGGGCGACCGGTCGCCACCGGAAAAGATCCTTGAAACTGCTGGTCATCCGGCTGAAGCAGATCGGCGATGCCCTGCTGTCGCTGCCGGTGTGCGCGAGCCTGAAGAAGACCTACCCGCACGCGCAGGTTGACTATCTGGTGTACGAGCACATCGCGCCGCTGCTGTGCAACAACCCATACATCGATCACGTCCTGACTATAACCCCGGAGGAGCGCGAAAAGCCGCTCGTGTATCTGAAGAAGATGTGGCAGATCCGCAAGGCCGGCTACGACGTCGTCATCGACCTGATCACGGTGCCGCCGAGCGCGATCATGACCTGTCTCTCCGGCGCGCCGCGCACGATCGGTTTTTCGCACAGAAAGAGCCGCGCGCTTTTCTACAAGACTCGGGTGCCGCATCCACGCACCGGCGGGGTCGTGAGCGCCAAGCTTTCGATTCTGCGCGCCCTCGGCGACGACATTCAGTACGAGCGCGCTTTCGCGATCTATCTGGACGAGGCGGAACTGGAAGCGGCGCGTCGGCGGCTGCGCGACGCCGGTGTGGACGAGGGAAAAATGCTGGTGTTCGCCGCGGTGACCAGCCGCCGGGAATACAAATTCTGGCCCGCCGACTATGTCGCGGAGGTCGTCGACTGGTTTCGCGACAAACACGATGCGGAGGTCATACTCAATTCGGTGCCGGGTAGAGAGAAAGAGTTTGTTGACCGCGTCGTGTCGCTGCTGAAACACCGATCCGGTGTCTACACCGACCTGCACGGCAGCCTGAGGGAGCTCGCCGCCTTGGTAAAGGTGTGTGATTTCACCTTCGCCAACGACGGCGGGCCGAACCACATCTCCATTGCCGTCGGCACGCCCTCTTTGGCGGTGTTCTCGCCCGTCAACAGTAAATACGCCTGGATCCCGGAAACCGCGACGCGGCATCAGGGGATCGACATGACGGACGTTCTGGGCATTTCTCCCGAAGAGCATCGTAACCGGGTGCCGGAGTTCAAGGCCGAGCTGGACAAGTACTACCGTCTGATCACGCCGCAACAGGTCATCGCTCGACTCGACGCGATGCTCCAAGCCGCGCCGGCAACGCGTAAGTCGACACGCTGAGCGGCGTCTCGCCCGGTTCCTGGCGTGCCCGCCTTGCGGACTCTCCGCAGCCGTCATCGATCCGCGGCGATGCCCGCGCGCCGAGCCCGTTCACGGAGCGAACGCCGGGAGGTTTCGGTGGGCGTCGTGCTTGACTGAAATCAATAACACCCCTTCACGTCGTCCGTAGAATCGTACTCAGGTGTCGGTATAGAGCGTGTCATGAACCAGCTTGTCGCTGTCTTCCTCGCCATGAGTGTTCTGGCTTTTCCGGCCGGCGTCGCGGCGGAGCAGCCGGGGCAACCGGAAATTACCAGCCAGGGCTTTGACTTCGACGAGACCCAGGCCGGCCTGCTGGGCAAGTTCGGCCGCTTGCGGGTCCGCATCGAGGCCCCGAATCGCATCGCCGAACTGCACATCAAGGAACGTTCTTACGAAGTGGATCTCGCCAACACGCCCGACGCCGCGCATCTGCAACGCTTCGGCCTGCAGACGAGACCGAGACAACACAAGGATGTGACCCTGAATTTCGAAAACTATATCAACGAGAAACTGGAGGACGCGGGACAGTACGAAATCCTCATACGTGTGACCGACAAAGAAGGTCAATCCACACGGTCCACGCTGAAAGTCTCCGTGATTCCGGAGCCGGCGACGGAGACGTCCCGGGTCGAACCGCTCCGGGAGGAGCCGTTCTTGCTTTCCCGCGCCGGTGCGGGTCCCGTGCGCGGCACAACACGCTTCGGCATCAGTTGGATCAACACCGAAGCCGCGGACGTCGTCATCCGCGTCGCGAAAACCGCTTACGGCGCCACCAAATTGGCCAAACTCGAGACCGCGGATTACGAAGCGTTGGAGACGAAAGAACAGTTGATTGAAAAAATGAACATCTTGACGGGCGCGGACACGGTCGAACTGGCGATCGCGCACAACGGTGCGGCGGGTGAAGTGTTGGCGCTCGTGAACCGGGACAGGCCTTACGTATTGCATGTGAGCGAAAGCAGTACCTCGCTGCATGGCGTGGGAACGGTCGTCACGTTGCGCGGCACCTACAAGTTTTGAAGTTACGCATCGCGAAAAACCTTATCGAAAGACCGAGTTATCCAAGTAGTAACGAAGGTTGAATCGCTGGCTCGAGGCAGCAGGAGGTCAAAATGCCGGAATACGTCAAACAAGGTATTTCTAAAGGCGCACACGCCGACGACACCGTAAAACACGTACTGATCACGCCGCAGCCGAAACAGGGACCGGCGGCCAACGCGGAACTGCGGCATGGGGCGTGGATTGAAACCGCGCGCGAAACGCTGAAGTTGAAACGATTTGGAAATGCGACCTTCGCCCTGCTGATCGTCTTCGTCACGCTGTTCGTGGGATCCATCTTCCTGTTCGAGAACATGGAGATGCTGACCGGTCCGCTTTACGCGATAAAGATCGTCATGACCAGCCTGTTCGCGGTCACGCTGGGATTCATAATGAGCGTATGGTGGTCCACGGCCGCGCGCTACGACGAGAAGATCCGGGATGCGGAGCGCATAGACCTGGAATATCGCGAGTTGCTGATGAGTTTTTCCGACAGTTTGTTCGACATCATCAACGCCCTCAACACCTTGGCGGCAAAACCGCCGCGGCCGTTCGTGGTGGCAAGCGATTTCCTGCTCGGCGAATACGTGCACCTGTTGCAGAGCCAACTGCAGCGATACGGCGACTACGTAGCGGGTCTGGGTTTCGACGCGACCGCATTCCTGGACGAAAAGATCCGCATCTTCGAAGGCATTCGCGAACGCGCAAGCCTGTCGGTAAAGGGTATGCCGAAGGAGCTCGAGCACCTGTTCGTGGCGAACCTCAATCTCGATTCCGCCAAGCTGGTCGATAAGAAGGCGCAGCGTCAGGCAAGACTGCAGGAAAAGCTGAGGTCCCTCGTCGAAGAGCAACGTAAAAAAGCGCAGGTGTGAAGCGCCGCCCGCCGCGGGCCACGTTCGTCACCGGTCCGCCGCGGAATCGTCGGGTCCAGTTCCCGCGAGCCGTTTTGATTTTGCGCAGCGCGCGCCGTCGAGGCGTGCGTAATGTGTGATATCAGTCACCTTCCGGTCGTCCCCATGGGTGGTATCCTGCAGCCGCACGCTGTAGATGCGCGGTCGCGCCCGCGGGGTGGGTCGAACAACCGGTCCACCGTTGTGACTGTGGTGCGCGGACCCGCACGCGCGAATGCCCGGGTTGGGCTGGTTCGCTCCGAAAAATCGGAAACCGAATGGAGCGAAGGTCGTACGCGTAGTGCCAAGGCGTGGGGGGGTGTACTACGGAGACTACATGGCTCAAAGCCTTTCCGGATCTCAGGCGGATCAAAC
>CAMYIN010000007.1 GCA_947258495.1 uncultured Gammaproteobacteria bacterium | reverse complement strand
ATTGGAATCGGCCGCGGGACTGGGAGGTACTCAAGCGATTCAACGTAGATCTCGACCGGCTCCAGTTCTTGGGATTCGCCGAGATCGGCCGGGTCGCGGACGAATCCGATCTCTCCGAACTGCACAGTGACATGCAGTGGTCGGGCGGACTCGGTATTCGGGCGTTTGCGAACCACTTGATCGTGCGTGCGGAGATCGCGGCTTCGGACGAAGACGCGATTCTGGTTATGAGCATCAACCAACCGTTTTAACTGCGTACAAAGCGATACCGGGGATTGGGAGATGCGTGAGGCCGGAAGCGGATAACCGGGATTGTCCCCTTCGATCGCGCCCCAATGCGCTGGATCTCTGGCGCGTCTTTCGAGCGACGCGGTAACGCTGAGACCACGGAACCTACGGCTCGGCCGGAAATCTGTCGTTTTCCTCAAACATTACCGCGAATTAATCGCCCGGTCATCTCCAGCTAATCCGACGCGTTGTACCTTACCGTGCGTAGAACTGGAGGGCCGATATCGGCATCTTCGAGCCCCATCTTTATGGAGACTAGATATGGTTAGAAACACTATCCGCTCACGAATCCGCCATCGCTTGATCGTCGCTACGGCGGTCGTGGTAACTGCAACGGGCGTTGCCGGCACCCTGACGTTGGCACCGGTCTTGGCGAAATCGGAACCAGCCAATTCGAATATCGCTACGGTCGCGCGAGACAGCTTCGCTGACCTGATCGAAGCCGTAAGTCCCGCAGTTGTCGCGATTTCGACCAGCGGTAACGCGATGTCCGGAGAACGTCACGCGCCTGATTTTCAATTACCGCCCGGTTCGCCCTTTGAAGATTACTTCAAGCGATTTTTCGAGGGTCCGAACTTTCATGGTCAGGGACGCGAGAATCTTCCGCCCAGGCGGTACGCGGCTCAAGGTTCGGGTTTTGTTATCGACCCAAACGGTACGGTGATCACGAACTACCACGTCATAAAGGATTCCGGGGAAATCACCGTCATCACCAATGCCGGCAAACAATATCAGGCTGAACTCAAGGGATATGATGAAAAGACCGATCTGGCCGTGCTGCAGATCGATGTCGATGAAACGCTGCCCTACGTCGAGTTTGGAGATTCCGACTCCGCCCGGGTGGGAGATTGGGTGATTGCAATAGGAAATCCCTTTGGCCTCGGTGGCTCGGCAACTACAGGGATCATTTCAGCGCGTGGTCGCGATATCAACGCCGGGCCGCTCGACGACTTCCTGCAGATCGATGCGCCGATCAACCGGGGCAATTCGGGAGGTCCGTTGTTCAACGCCGCAGGCAAGGTCATAGGTGTAAATACCGCCATCTATTCTCCGAACGGAGGCAATGTCGGAATCGGTTTTGCCATACCGTCCAGCATGGCGTCGTCCGTGGTTGACCAGCTTATTGCAAAAGGACACGTGGATCGCGGTTGGTTGGGTGTGCAGATTCAAAGCCTCAGTTCCGATCTGGCCGAGAGTCTGGGTATGCAGACGGAAGACGGGGCCTTGATCGCGAGCGTCGTTGAGGACAGTCCTGCAGACAAGGCCGGTCTCAAGGTCGGCGATGTCATCCTGAAATTCAACGGCGCGGAAGTTGCCAGGATGCGTGATCTGCCGAGGATCGTCGCCGATACGCCGGCGGACAGCAAGGTGCAGATTGAGGTCTGGCGTGACGGCCGCAACAAAAAGCTGAAGGCGACCGTCGCTCGGAGTCAGACGGAAAACAGCATGCAACTCGCGAACGTCAACAAGCCTTCTGGAAAGAAACTTGGACTGGTGTTGATGGAGCTCAACGACGAGGCCAGAAATCAGTACCGAATTGGCGGCGATACCGACGGCGTTCTCGTGGTTCGGGTAGTCCCCAACAGCCCGGCTGCGAAGAAAGGCCTGCGACCGGGTGACGTCATCAAAATGGTCGGCAACTCAGCGGTTTCGAAGCCCGGAGAAGTCATTGCCGAGGTCAAGAAGGCCAGCGCCAGGGACAGAAAATCGGTGCTGCTGCTGGTGGAGCGGAACGGAAACGACCGATTCGTCGCTGTAGGAATCGCCTGATCCCCCCAGGCGCCCAACACGGGGCGGGAACCGCAACGCGGTCCCGTCCCGTGTTCATTTGCGGTACGCCCGAAGCTGCCGAATCGGTCGTCACCATCTCCGCAAGCGATAGCCGCAGCGGCAAGGTACAATCTTCCGCTTCCCATCGAAGAGGTGTCGCATGAAAAAACTGCTTGTCTCGTTCGTCATTGGAGGATTGCTGGGCGCATTCGGCGGATTCGCCATCGGATTGTTCGTGTATCCCTATATCTTTCTCGCGGATATTGTCGCCGAGGAGCGGGTCGAGAACGTGGAAAACAAGCGCGCGGTTGCGAACGGTGTATTCATCCACGCGAACACCTCCGACCCGATTCACTACGGGCGCGGATCGGTAACGGTGTACGAAGACGTCGTGCACCTGGACAAGGATTTCGAAGTCGGTCCCGGTCCGGCGTTTCACGTCTACCTCGTTCCGCTTGATAAGGTGACGCCCGACACGGACGTGGCGGCCACCATGTTCGTGGATCTGGGCCGCTTGCGCGCGTTCAAGGGCAGCCAGGTTTATCGAGTCCCCGAGGGCGTCGACCTGTCGAAATACGGTAGCGTGGTCATCTGGTGCCAACACTTCGGGGTGTTGATTTCTCCGGCGACGCTCGCCTTCCTGTAGCCCAAGCAAGTGGCGAAGGACGGAATCGCCGTCAGGCGGGTTCTGCGCGCACGGCGTTCGCCATTTCACCCATGGAAAAGAACAGAAAATCCGTCTGCGGCCGTTGCTGCACCGGTGTGGTGGCGCCCCAGCTGCCGCTTTGCGAGAGTCGCTGACGATCGATCCATGCATTGGCGAGACCGCACGCTTTCGCCGGCACGTGGTCGTGGAACAAACTTTGTGCGGTGTGCAGCACCTCCCCGGGTTGCAGGCCGAAGTCGCTCCGAAGGTGCGCGAGCAGGTACTCGAAGTTCCGCGGTGACGGTTTGTACGTGCCGATGTCTTCCGCGGTGTAGACCGCGTCGAACTCCACGCCGAGCTTGCGGTTGGAGGCCGAGAAGCTCTGGCGGTCAACGTTTGAAAGGATCACGAGTTTGTAGCGCGTCCTTAGGTAGCGCAACGTGTCCGCGGTGTCGGAAAACGCGGGCCAGTGCGCAATCGATCGAGCGAATTCGGCGTCCAGATCGGAGTTCGTCGTCATGCTGAACTCTGCGGCGATGGCGGCGTGTACCCGCCCGAGCAGCTCCGAGTAGCGCATCTCCGGCGTGGCGCTCTCCTGCGCGTGCTCCAGCCGTGCGTACACGCCGAGTGCCTCCGCCCGGGGGACGTCGCTGCGATTGTTCTCCATGATCAATGGCTGCAGGGAATCCCAGATGCCGGTTTCCCAGTCGATGAGCGTGCCGTAGCAGTCGAAGGTCAGCACCTGGTAGTCCGTGAGTTTCGCAGCCATCACCGTCTCCCGCATGTTCAGAGAAATTACGTGCAGCGCGATATAATAAGGGATAATTCGGCTGAAATCCGTTGCGGCCGTCCCCGTTCAGCCATGAGACCGCTCACGCCGTGGAATGTCTCCGATGTTGGATCCTTTTCCGGACCGCGGGCAAACGTCGGCCGGCGGTGAAATCACAATCGTGAGGGTGGATGCAGGTGTTGCGACGAGTGTGTTCTCTTTGTGTGCTGTCGGTGCCGCTGATGTTTTCCTTCGCCGCACCGACGTCGGCGGATCCGCCGGAAGGCTACGTGTTTCAATCCTACGATCAGGGTCTGGCGAACGCGCGCCAGAGCAATAAGCCGGTTTTTCTCTATTTCGGCAGGGAGGGGTGCGGCTATTGCGACTTCACCAATAAGAACGCGTTTTCTGACACGCAGGTGCGTGAGAACTATCGGAATCACTACGAGCTGGTCTATGTCGACGCGGAGAGCGGTAAGCGATTGACCTTGCCTTCCGGCGAACGCATCACCGAAATGGATCTGGGCGCGCGTTTCCGAGCCTTCGTGACGCCGGTGTTCGTGTTTCTGTCGCCGCACGGAGAGCCGCTGTTGAAGCGCATAGGCGTGCAGCGGGCCGAGGAGCTGCTGCAATACGACCGCTTCATCCGCGAGGGCCATCATCGGACGCGTTCGCTCGACCAGTTCCTGCGGGACGATGGTTAGCCGGCCCGGCGCGCGCACAGCCGCGGCCCACGGGCGCAGGCGCCGACGCGGGAGTGCCCCGCAGCGACATGCGCGGTAGCGCTTTGGTTGTGCTGGCAGCCGGCCTGCTGCCGCCGCAGGCCTGGAGTCAGCCGTGGGATTTCTCCTCCCCGGTGGACGTCACTCTCGCACCCAGGGCCGGCATCTTCCATCACCTCGATGCCTCCGGACGCCGTCACGTGGCGGTATCGGGATCGGCGGTTGCCGTAGTGTGGGAAGACAACAGCGGGGGAAAACCGGCGGTGTATCTTTCGGTCTTAGGCGACGAGCGTAGCGGGTTTTCGCCGCCAGTACGTGTCAGCGGTGTCGGCGAGGCGTACGAGCCCGGAATCGTCGCCGTGTCCGGCGGCGCTTTTTTCATTGCCTGGGAAGAAGACAACGGCGTGTGGGTTCGACCGTTCCGATCCGGTGCGCTCGGGACGGCGCTGAAACTTGCCGATCGGGCGACGCAGGTGAGCCTGTCCGCGGGGGACGGGGACCGGATTCTGGCGCTCTGGGCGGAGACGCAGGGCCGCTTCCGTCGCATACGCGGCGGCGTCCTGCGCGACACGCAGCGGGGCGTTGTTGCGGAACACGCGTTGTGGATCGACGTCGCTCCGGGCGAGGGCGATCAATCCCATCCCGTCGCCGCCCATCACCGGGCGCTGCAGGCCTGGGTCACGGCATGGGAGGACCGGCGCTACAAGAACACCGTGTTGTTATCGAGCATCGGCGATGTTTCCACCCGATTTTCGATACCCATGCAGGTCAATGAATTGATTCCGCCGCGGTCCGGTCGCTACGGGCGCGGAACCGGGGTCGCCCGGATTGCGTTGACGCCTTATGGGGACGGCGTTGCCGCCGCCTGGGCGGACAAGCGAAATTTTGAATTCGGCTACGACGTTTACACGGCGTTCGCGCGCCGCAGCGGGCGCTTCGGAGAGAACGCGCTGGTCCAGGACGCCTTTGCCGAGGGGTACGAACAATGGCATCCGACGGTCGCCGGCGACGCGGCCCGGCTGGCGATCGCCTGGGACGACGATCGAGACGGTAGTTCCGACGTCTGGTTGTCGTGGTTCTCCAACGGTGTGTGGTCCGACGACCTCAGCGTCCCGGGCGCATCGGGCCCGTTGCAGGATTCGCATCCCAGCATGACCTTGGACGGCGACGGCAACCTGCATCTCGTATGGCTCGTGCGCGCGGACCCGCAGGCGCCGACGCAGGTTCGTTACCTCGCCGGGCGGCGACGGGTGGCGGACGGACGCTGACGTGTTGCATCGCAACAAACCGCGGCTTCGGCTTTCGGGAGTTCAAGGGTAAGGAACCGCACCGACGGGCCGGGGCCGTTCATTGATCTGCGTCAATCGGACCTGGTGGATATCTGTTCAAACTTCGCTACACTGCCAGGTGAACCAGAGAGAGCCGATCTATGTTCATACCACCGACGGAGCGCTGCCCAAGCATCGATAAATATGTCCGCCTGGATCAATCATTCCTGCACTGTGCCCGGGCGCATCGCTGCGATGGCCTGCGCGTCGAGGTCGATGGCGTTCACGCCGACGCCGATCT
>CAMYIN010000006.1 GCA_947258495.1 uncultured Gammaproteobacteria bacterium | reverse complement strand
ACAAGGCGCGCCGTCTGCTGTGGCCGATCAAGAAGAAATACGGCAACAAGCTGAGCTGGGCCGATCTCATCGCGTATGCGGGCACTGTCGCTTACGAATCCATGGGGCTGAAGACCTTCGGATTCGGCTTCGGCCGCGTAGACATCTGGCATCCCGAGAAGGACGTCTACTGGGGTTCCGAAAAGGAATGGCTCGGCAAGGACCGCTATGCGAACGCCAACGACGAGACCTCGCTCGAGAACCCGCTCGCAGCAGTGCAGATGGGCCTGATCTATGTCAATCCGGAAGGCGTAGACGGAAAGCCAGATCCGCTGAAGACGGGAGAGGCAGTTCGCGAGACCTTCGCACGAATGGCGATGAACGACGAGGAGACCGTCGCGCTGACCGCGGGCGGTCACACGGTCGGCAAGACCCACGGCAACGGCGACGCGGCCCTGCTGGGGCCGGACCCAGAAGCTGCCCCGCCCGAGGACCAGGGTCTCGGCTGGGTGAACAAGACCAAGCGTGGCATCGGCCGCGACACGGTGACCAGCGGCATCGAAGGGGCCTGGACGACCCAACCGACCAGGTTCGATAACGGCTATTTCTATCTTCTGTTCAAATACCAATGGGAAATCCGGACGAGCCCAGCCGGTGCCCGGCAGTGGATGCCGATTGACATCGCGGAAGAGGACATGCCGGTCGACGTCGAGGACCCGTCGATCAAATGCATGCCGATCATGACCGACGCGGACATGGCGATGAAGGTGGATCCGGCCTACCGCGAAATCTCGCTGCGGTTCAAAGAGGATCAGGCGGCCTTCGAGGATGCCTTCGCCCGCGCTTGGTTCAAGCTGACCCACCGCGACATGGGCCCGAAGGTGCGCTATATCGGTCCCGACGTGCCGAAGGAAGAGCTGATCTGGCAGGATCCGGTGCCTGCCGGCAGCGCGAACTACGACGTTGCTGCCGTGAAGGCCAAGATCGCCGCCAGCGGTCTGTCTGTTGGCGACATGGTCGCGACCGCTTGGGACAGCGCCCGCACCTTCCGCGGCTCGGACATGCGGGGCGGTGCCAACGGCGCGCGCCTCCGTCTGGCTCCGCAAAATGATTGGGAAGGCAACGAGCCCGCGCGTCTGGCCAAGGTTCTCGCAGTGCTCGAGCCGATCGCGGCGGAGGCCGGCGCAAGCGTCGCCGACGTGATCGTGCTGGCCGGCAATGTCGGCGTCGAGCAGGCGGCGAAGGCCGCGGGTGTCGACGTTACGGTTCCCTTCTCGCCCGGCCGCGGCGACGCGACGGCCGAGATGACCGACGCCGATTCCTTCGAGCCGCTGGAACCCGTCCATGACGGCTACCGCAACTGGCTCAAAAAGGGCTACGCCGTCTCCGCGGAAGAGTTGATGCTCGACCGCACGCAGCTGATGGGTCTGACCGCCCATGAGATGACGACGCTTGTCGGCGGTATGCGCGTTCTCGGCACCAACCACGGCGGCACCAAACACGGCGTTCTCACTGATCACGAAGGTGCATTGACGAACGACTTCTTCGTCAACCTGACGGACATGGCCTACACGTGGAAACCCACGGGCGAGAACTTGTATGACATCGTCGACCGCAAGACCGGCAAGGCCAGGTGGACGGCGACGCGTGTGGATCTCGTCTTCGGGTCCAACTCGGTCCTGCGAGCCTATGCCGAAGTCTATGCCCAGGACGACAACAAGGAAAAGTTCGTGAACGACTTTGTTGCTGCATGGACGAAGGTCATGAGCGCGGATCGTTTCGATCTGACCTGAGCATAAGGAAGCGGCTCCTGGGTAATTGCTCAGGGGCCGCCACCGCACCTGGAGCGAATGGCCTTGTTTAAGGTAAACACGAGGACACGAGAGCAGGAGGTCTGTCGGCTGCGGTGGGAATGGGAAGTCCCGATCGCCGAACTGGATCGGTCGGTATTCGTGATTCCTCGGCAGTGGGTGAAAAATCGCGAGGATCGACTGGTGGTGCTCAACGATGTCGCGTGGCGTGTCGTCAACGAACGCCGCGGAGCCGATCCGCAGTTTGTGTTCACGTATCGCGGTCACGTCGTCAAGGCGATGAACAACTCGGCGTGGGTGACCGTTAGGACACGTTGCGGGTTGCCGCAAGTCCGTGTGCACGATCTGAAACACACGTTTGGTAGACGGTTACGTGCCGCGGGTGTGTCGTTGGAAACCCGGAAGGTGTTGCTGGGTCATCGTAACGGAGATATCACCACACACTACTCGGCGCCGGAGTTACAGGAACTGTTGGATGCGGCGAACAAGGTGTGCCGAAAAAAATCCGGCAAAATTTCGGCACTGACATTGATCCGCACGACGCAGTCGTCGGGATGAGTTGTAATGTGCTGATTAAACAAGGGAATTTGGCTCCCCGGGACAGACTCGAACTGCCGACAGGGTGGTTAACAGCCACCTGCTCTACCAACTGAGCTACCGGGGATAGGAGTGAGCGCGAATCCTACTGTCGTGACCAGCCGGTGGTCAAGTCAATCCTCGCAACGCAGTAGGCGGTTGCCCGCACCCCGCAGGGAGGCCCGGGGCCGGCCTGTGCGGTAAACGATCACGGCGCGGGCCGCAGCAGCACCCCGCCGGTCACACAGGGTGAAGGTTCCGTTTTTGGCGGTTCCGGTGGGTCGGAACTTGATCCAGCGGTCACCATTTCGGCCGGCGCCGTTAAATGTGATACGAACGCCGGTGCTCGATCCCTGGTGGGTGCGCAACAACGTTTCACCGCGGTCTGGACGACTGTTGTCGTTTACGTCGACGAAGGTAATCCAACCATCGCTCCAATCGTTGTTCCCGGTACAGACCAAGTGATCGCGACTTTCACACACCATGACCGTTGTTTGGCGGCGAATGGCCTCCGCGCGCGCATTGTGCAGTTGAGTGAGCAAATCGTTCGTGTGACCGCGAATACGGGCACTCTGTATCCAATTGTGAAAAGCGGGTAGGGCAAGCGTGGATATCAGGGCGGTGATGCTGAAGATCGCCAGAACTTCTGCGATTGTGTGACCCGGGTGAATCCGGTGAAAAGCCGTCATGGTCAAACCTCCTTGTCTGTGGACACTCCATGTGGTGGCTTGCTCGAAACCCAGGGAATACTGTAACGGGCCGATAAAGACGGTGCAAGACCGTCGGGGCTGGAGACTTAATCAGCCTTAATGGTTCACGATGCGGCGCCGAATACGGTATCCATGTCTCCCTGTGCAGCGGCAGTTTTGCTTGCTTGGGCGGGGCGAGTCGGAACCGGCTTGTTTCACCGCGCCTGGAATACCTTTTCCAGCCGGTTCAAGGCCTGTTCGAGTTTTCCCATGCTGGTCGCGTAGGACAAGCGCATATGGCCCGGCGCACCGAATGCAGAGCCCGGCACCAACGCCACGCCGCCCTCTTCGAGCAGGAAAGTGGCAAGCGCTATGTCGTCGCTGATGCCGTCGAGTCGGTTGATGGCGTCCGTGAAATCCGGAAAACTGTAAAAGGTTCCCAAAGATGGCATAACGTTGACGCCTTCGATACGCTGCAACCGCTCGACCACGTAATCGTGCCGAAGTTGGAACTCCTTCACCATGGGCTCGATGCACGCCTGGTCACCCGACAGCGCGGCTACCGCCGCGGCCTGGGAAATCGAGGTCGGGTTTGAAGTACTCTGGGACTGGATTTTCTTCATGGCGCCAATGATCTGCGCCGGACCGGCCGCGTAGCCGATGCGCCAGCCAGTCATGGCGTAGGCCTTCGACACACCGTTAACAACGATTGCGCGCCCCTTCAGTTCGGGACAGGCGTTAACGATGTTGCCAAACGGTTCGCCGCTCCACAGTATGTGCTCGTAGATATCATCGGTGACCACCAGCACATGGGGATTGTCGAGCAGCACACCGGCGAGGGCCTCCAGCTCATCCCGGTGATATGCGCTGCCGGTCGGATTGCTGGGACTGTTCAGCACCAGCACCCGGGTGGCGTCGGTGATCGCGTTCGCGAGCTGGTCCGGTGAGACCTTGAAACCGTCTCCGATCGTGGTTGAAATCACCTCGGGCACGGCCTCCGACAACAGCACCATGTCCGGGTAGGACACCCAGTAGGGGGCCGGAATAATGACTTCATCGTTTTTATTAAGTATTGCTTGAAATAAGTTGTATAAACAGTGTTTTGCGCCCGCAGACACCAGGATTTCCTGGATTTCGTATTGCAGCCCGTTTTCGCGCGCCAATTTGTCGCGTACCGCCTCTTTCAGCGCCGGTGTGCCATCTACCGCGGTGTACTTAGTGTCGCCATCTTGAATCGCGGCGATGGCGGCCTGTTTAATATGTTCCGGGGTGTCAAAGTCGGGCTCGCCCGCACCCAGACCAATCACGTCGTGACCCGCGGCTCTGAGTTCATTGGCCCGGGCGGTGACCGCCAGCGTCGCCGATGGCTTTATAACCCGGACCCTTTGTGAGAGATTGATTTCGTTCAAGGTTTGAATCGTTATTATCGAGGTCACACAGTTGCGTGACGTCGTTAGAGACGGTAACAGTGTAACGCCAGCACCATAGCAAATGCGAGAGTTTCAACTTAACAGCGATTTCGAGCCAGCCGGCGATCAGCCGGCGGCTATTCTGAGTCTGACCGACGGTCTGAGCCGAGGCGAGGCGTTTCAAACCTTGTTGGGCGTCACTGGGTCGGGAAAAACCTTCACCATGGCCAACGTCATCGCCGAGGTACAGAGACCCACCCTGGTCATGGCGCCCAATAAGACCCTGGCGGCCCAGTTGTACGCTGAGATGCGGGATTTTTTCCCATCCAACGCCGTGGAATATTTCGTATCCTACTACGACTATTACCAGCCGGAGGCCTACGTCCCCAGTTCCGACACCTACATTGAAAAAGACGCATCCATCAATGACCACATCGATCAAATGCGCCTGTCGGCGACCAAGGCCCTGCTCGAGCGGGACGACGTCATCATCGTAGCCACCGTATCGGCGATATACGGTCTCGGCGACCCCGCTGCCTATCACAACATGATCCTCCATCTGCGTACCGGAGGCATCATGGATCAAAGAGCCATCTTGCGACGCCTTGCCGAACTGCAATACACCCGCAACGATATGGATCTGCGCCGCGGTACCTTCCGGGTGCGTGGTGACGTCATCGACATCTTCCCGGCCGAATCGGAGCGCATGGCGGTGAGGGTGCAGCTGTTCGGCGACGAGATCGAGCGGGTGTTGCGCTTCGATCCGTTGACCGGCGAGGCGGACGAGTCGTTGCAGCGCACGACCATTTACCCCAAGACTCACTACGTGACTCCACGGGAGACGCTGATGAACACCGTGGACTATATCAAGGACGAGCTGCGGGAGCGCCTGGAGCAGCTGCGGCGAGAGAGCAAGCTGGTTGAGGCCCAGCGTCTCGAACAGCGCACGCTGTACGATCTCGAGATGATCCAGGAACTTGGCTACTGCAACGGGATCGAGAACTACTCCCGGTATCTGTCAGGCCGCCGCCGCGGCCAACCGCCCCCAACCTTGATAGATTATCTGCCCGACGATGCCTTGTTGATGCTGGATGAAAGCCATGTCCTGGTTCCACAGCTTGGGGCTATGTATCGGGGCGACCGTTCGCGCAAGGAGACGCTGGTCGAATACGGTTTCCGCCTGCCGTCTGCCCTGGACAACCGACCACTGCGATTTGACGAGTTCGAAAACCTGATGCCGCAGACAGTATTCGTATCGGCGACCCCGGGGCCTTACGAATCCGGTCGAACGGCGGCAATCGTTGAACAGGTCGTGCGGCCAACCGGTTTGGTGGATCCCATGGTCACGGTCCGCCCTGTCCGCACCCAGGTCGACGAC
>CAMYIN010000005.1 GCA_947258495.1 uncultured Gammaproteobacteria bacterium | reverse complement strand
TTCCGCTTTCCCCGTGCGCTCGGTCCCTCCCAGGACGCCGCTTTTCTCCTATCCGCGGCGTTTTTGATATCGCTCGCTTTGGTTTCGGTGCTGGCGCTCGCGGCGTCGGCGTTTACGGGTCGCTACGACACTGCCGCCGCCTTGGTACTGGTGCTGTGCGTCGGTCTGGGTGCTGTGCTCGCAAGATACCGAATACAGCGGCGTCCCTTCATGTTGCTGATCGAGCAGCGCGCCCCGGAACGTCTTCTGTTCCTACTCGCGGCGGTGATGTTCGCCGTCATGTTGTCGAACGGCGGCCTGATAGACATGCTGGCGGACCGCTGGTGGCACATGTCGCTATCTCGAGAAACATCATCTGCTGGGTCTCGAGGTCGGCAAGGCAAGACCGGTTTATCCCTCGCTCTGGCACATGAATCTGGCGGTGCTCGCGTCGGTGACGGGTCAGCCGCTGCCCCTGCTGTGGCACGTCTGGGGCGCCTACGGCGTCGTGTTCACGCTTTTGAGCTACTTCGTCCTCGTTAAGGCCCTGACGAGGAACGCCTGCGTCGCCTTGGTCAGCGCCGCGCTGCTGTGCTTCCTGCTGGGAGGCATCAACAGCTACTTCCGCGTCGCGCCGTGGCCGGGAAACATGTCCTACATCGTCTGGTATTTCCTCATGGCCATGGCGTTCATGACGGTGGACCGTCACGCACGCGTGTTGGCGCTTGCAAACATCGATGCGGCCCACTGGTTCGGAAAATTCGGCTTTCTCCGAAGTCTCGTTTCCCTCGACCGGGGGCTTTTGTTTCTTGCAGCGCTGAGCGTGGTGCTTATCTACGGTCTGCACCCGGGGGCGCTGTTCTGGTGTCTGACCGGTTTCGTGTTTTTCGGGGTCGGCCTCGCGCTGCGAGGTGTCGAGGACCAATCCCTGCGCATGGACCGGACCGTGTTCGTGCCGCCCGCTGTGCTCGTGTTGTGCGGTTTTCTGCTCTGGAAACTTGCCGGTCTTTTTGTCGACGACGAAGGCACGCGCTTCGACTGGGGCGGAGCCGTTCCCCTCGTCCCGGCCCTGTTGATCCTGCTCGGGGTGGGCGTTGTATCGATTCTGAGGCGAGTGCGCGCCCGGCGCGGCGCTTACCGTGCGGCCTGGTTCGTGCTGCTTGCGTCCCTGCTGTATCTGGTGGACTGGGCGCATGTCGGCGGTCTGTTGCAAACGCAATGGGAAAACGTCGGTGCGTATACGCACCATCTTCCCAGAAAAGTCGACATAGCGAGTGGGCAGGCGCTGTACTTGCCCAGTTGGGGACATCAGTTGCGTTCCGGTTTGTTGTTCAGCGGACTCCTCGCCCTGCCCTTGTCGTTGTGGTTGTTGATCGAGACCGGGAGCAGGACCAGCGTGTTTCTCGCGGCAAATGTAATGTTATCCATGTTCACGCTCACGTCCCCACAGATGTTCACCCTGTTCGCCGAGATGATACCGCCGGCATCGGTCTACCGCATTCAACTCCTCGTATTTCATCCCATCGTAATCGGCCTTGCGATCGTCCTCCTGATCGAAAGAGCCAAGTCCGCTTCGGCGACGCTGCGACGCGCGTGATTCCTGGACGAGTGCAAACAACCCGATTTGCAGACGCTCGAGGGGTCTATTTCGAACTGGGCGCTGCGGCGTTGATGGTGCTTATCCTGGTGTCGGCGCACGGCTATCTGACCCGCAGCGGAATCATGCTCGAATACGCGGTGCACCCGAACGCGTCGGGCCGCACGCAAATCTATTGGAGCGCCGGCGAAGGTATAGCGGAGGACCGGCAAATCGTGCGCGCGCTCCAAGCCGACACACGCAACCATCTGCGCGTGCATATCGCTTCGGCCTCGCCGCTCCGGTGGCTGCGCATCGATCCCATGAAAGCTCCGGGCGCGTTCCGCCTTGAAAACATCCGCGTCGAGCTCATGGGGTCGCTGCTGCCTGTCGGCGGTTTCGGCCGTTGGGTCCTGAGGGCGGAGGATGCCGTGACCACGCATCAACTGCGCCCGCTCGCGGCGCGGGAATGGGAATCGACCGGCCGCGACCCCTATTTCCTGTTTCGGGTTCCACACGTTGCCGCGATCACCGTCTTTCTCGTGAACCTGGTTTCGGGGTTGATGATGGTCGCCTGTTTGGTGCTTTTCACCCGTCTGACGGGCGTCGTCGAGGAAATGCCTGCACGGCAGTTCGAACCCGCGGCTGCCCCTACGGCCGCGGTCGGCGTATACGGGGCCTTTTTCGTCCTCGCGCTGATGTCCGGCCCGCTTGCCTCGATGCGAGGTGTTTCGCGGACCGTCGTCTATGTCTCCCTCGCCGCCTGGCTCGTCTACTTCCTCCTCCTCGGACGCGGAAAGGTATCCCGCGTCTTCGTGCGCGCAACCGCCGCACTGCTCGTCGTCGCCATGGTGGTACTACCCGATATCCTGTTTCATTTAGGAGCCGTCGACAGACCGTTGTTTTCGCGCTTTGTTACGCCGCTTTATCACTGGCAACTGGGAAAGTCTTCGAGCGATAATTTCGTGCATTCTTCGCTGCGCTACTACGACGACTTCAGGGCGATCGAGCCGCTGATCGTGCCGGGAAGCTACTTCCTGTCCGACGTGGCTACCGGCTATTACGCAAGCGCGGCGCTGCCGCTGTACGCCGTAAACGTGCTCCGACATCATCGATACGGCGTGGCGCCGATCTCGGCGGAGTTGGTGGCCAAGTTGTGCGGCAAAATCGAAACGCGGGATGAACGCGAGTTTCAGCGCTACTTTGAGCATAAGCGGAAATTGCACACAGCAAAACGCATGCAGCCCCTGCGCTATTGGCTGGTGAACAAGGATGAGCAGAACCGGCACGTCAGGGCAGACTGCCTTTCGAGGCGCAGGGAGCGGGTGAACGAGCGCTTGGCGCCGATGCTCAAGCCGGTCTACTCGGGGAATTACATCGACGTGTACGAGTTCCGATATCGTTGAGCAGCGCTGAGCAAGCCGCTGTCGTGCGGCGGGACGTGATGCAGGCTAGAGCGTTGAGGAGTACTCGCCTGCGATCTTCCATTCACCGCTTTCCCGCGCCAGGGTCAAGGTCTTCAACGCCTTGTCTTGATAGGTATCCGAGCGGTAAAACTGAATGAAAGACACTTTGGCGTTTTCGGGGGATTGTTGCTTCACCTGAATCTCGCGTACCTTTACATCGATATATCGAGGTTTCGCAATGCGGGCGGCACGGTGTTTCCGCCATTGTTCGAAAGAGACGCCGCTCCCCGGATCGAACCGTCGCGAGTAAAAACCCAGGTATACTTCAAGGTTCTTCTTCGACCAGGCCGTCGCCCAGCCGTGCACGAGCGCCTTGATAATATCCGCCTCGTCGCGTTCCGCTGCAGCGACCTTGACGACACCCGGTTTTGATTCCGCGGAAGCACCGTTGGCGACTTTTTTTGTCGTCGGGCGCGGCTTGCTCGCTACCGCAGCAGTGTTCTTGGTCTGGTGGACGGACGCCGGTTTGGGCACAGTCTCCGCTTTCGCAATCGATGCCGGTTTAGGTAGTATCGTCATAGGCTGAACGATCTGCTCAGAAAGCGTTTGCGACTGTTCGTCGGTGATCAACCAACCGTGATCCGAAAGCTCCAGCACCAGGCGCACGTCGTTGTGGGTCTGCTTGTGAGACCCGTCTATTCTCTCGTTGAGCGTAACTTCCGCCTGCAGCTGATGCGGATAAACGATATTGACATTAGTTACGCTGATGTTCTGTGGTTTCGTGAACCTCTCCAGCCACATTTCTTTGCTCGTGCCCTGCCTTTCCCAGATATCCGTTCCATACACATTCAACACACTATCGATGTCGGCGTTTGCTCGCGCGTCCTTCCAGAGAGCGACTAGTTTTTCAATTTTCCTTCTATCTCGGCTTTTTTCATCTTCGCTTTTTACGTAAAGGAAAACGTTCTTGCCGAACGCATGATCGGGGGAAGACCCCATCACCGGTTGGCTGGCGCGTTGATCGATCTTCCATCTGCCGCCGCCGGTCCGCTTGAAAAGAAAGCGCTCCTGCGAACGGCGAACGCCGTTCTGCATGCGCACGATCTGTGAAAAACGCACCCTCGCGGTTTCCGGCGATGAAAACGCAATCACCGGCTGGTCGATCTGTACGCTGTTGACCTTGGGGATAATACTTTCGTCCGCTTCGCTCGCATCGAGGAACTTGTCCGTAAACAGTTCATGGCGGCCTTTGGGGCCGTCTAGGAGCATGGATTGCACGTATTCAATCATCGCTTCCTTGATGGACGACTCGTCCGCTCTCAGTGTTGCCGTGGTGGGCGCACTTTTTTGTTGCCAATTACTGTGGAATGCGGACACAAAAGGCGGCGCGTACAGGTAGGCGAATACCGCGACTGACACCAGTATCACCACGGTGGCCGTGAGCATGACGCTGCCGTGCATTCGTGGCACGCCGCTTTTCCGCTGCAACTGTTGTCGACGAGATCCGCTTACCCGCATGGTCACCCCGCAGTTCCTGCCTCCGCCGATCGCCCCCGCCGCGCCGCTGCATCGGCCTTATGGGCCGATGTCGGCGCGGAGCCCGGGCCCCGGAAGCCCTCTAGCGCTCGGCCCTCCGACGGCGATTTTCTAACGCTCTGATTATTATAGAACATTATTTCAGAATAGATTTTCGCCGGTCACTTGAGTATTCCGGCCCGACTCGGCTAGACTCTGCTTTGGGACTATCGGTTTTTGTATACAACCTGTTGCGACGCACCTATTCTCCTGTCCGCACCGTCGGTGGCACTGTTTTGGTTCGCGCTCTGTAAGCGCGATCCCCCCCTTTCCGCTCGCCCCCCGTGACCCGCAAACTCTTTATTAAGACCTTTGGCTGCCAAATGAATGAATACGACTCGGCGAGAGTCGCCGACGTCCTGCGCGCCTCACATCGGCTGGAGCTGACCGGCGACCCCGAGGACGCGGACGTGCTCATTCTCAATACCTGCTCGGTCCGGGAAAAGGCGGAAGAGAAGGTCTTTTCACAGCTGGGCCGCTGGCGGGAATGGAAGACGGAACGGCCGGAGTTGATCATAGGTGTGGGAGGGTGTGTCGCCAGCCAGGAAGGCGATCAGATCCTGCGCCGAGCCCCTTTCGTGGACCTCGTTTTCGGTCCTCAGACCTTGCACCGGGTCCCGGCCCTTCTGGATGCGTCCATCCGTTCCCGGAGGCCCAGCGTCGATATCAGTTTTCCCGAAATCGAGAAATTCGACAATCTGCCGCCAGCGCGTACCGACAAAGCGCGAGCCTACGTTTCCATCATGGAGGGCTGCAGCAAGTACTGCAGTTTTTGTGTCGTACCCTACACGCGCGGCGAAGAGTTCAGTCGGTCTTTCGATGACGTCATTACCGAGATCGTCGATCTCGCGGAACAGGGCGTGCGTGAGGTCAATTTGTTGGGTCAGAACGTCAACAGTTATCGTGCCGCGATGCATGACGGGAGTGCGGTCGACCTTGCGCTGTTGCTGCGTTACGTGGCCGAAATACCCGGTATCGATCGCATCCGCTATACCACGTCCCATCCGCTGGACTTCAACCAGAGCCTGATCGAAGTCTACGCCGACGTGCCGCAAGTCGTGAGCCACCTGCACCTGCCGGTGCAAAGTGGTTCGAATCGGGTACTGAAACGGATGAAACGCCGCTACACGGCGGAGCAATACAAGGAGCTGGTTGCACGCCTGCGGGCCGGCAGGCCGAATATCTCCATATCCTCGGATTTCATCGTTGGATTTCCCGGCGAAACGGACGCCGATTTCGACGCCACCATGCAGCTCATCGACGATGTCGGTTTCGATCAATCCTTCAGCTTTGCGTACAGTCCGAGGCCCGGTACGCCGGCGTCCGAGCTGTTGCAGCCGGTGCCGGAGGGCGTCAAACGGCAGCGCCTGGAGATTCTGCAGTC
>CAMYIN010000004.1 GCA_947258495.1 uncultured Gammaproteobacteria bacterium | reverse complement strand
AGCAAACGCGAACCCGTGCCTCGCGTCCTGTTTGTGCTGTCGTGTGCGGCTTTGGCCGCGGTAATCGGACTGGCGCTTGCGCCAACGGAATGGCCCGCCTGGGTGTTGATGTTTCTCAGTTTCGTCGCTGCTGTGTTGTCGCCAACAGTTCGCGGTTCTAGAGCGATTTTAGTGTCGATCGTGCTGGTGGTCGTCGTCCATCACGTGGTCTCCATCGTCAATGCCTTTGCGGTGACCCTGCCGGGAGCCCAGCTCGATGCCGCATGGTTTCATACCGGTGCCATGCGAAGGAGTCTGTCTGGAATGCCGATCGCCTTTGGTATTGGCACCCACGCCTATCAGTACGTTTTAGTGCAGCTGTATAGCGTAGCTGGTGGCTCCCTGTTTTTGGGTCAGGAGCTATCAGTGTTTATCGCAACAATTACCTGCGTGGCATTTGTGATATTGCTGCGACACATGCAGGTCACGCAGACAGCTTGCGCCGTCCTCGTGCTGGTTCTTGGATTGATGCCTTCTTTTCTCTTATATACGAGCATCACCATGAGGGAGGGTTTTCAAGTCTTATTTTTCCTGACTGGCTGCTTGCTGTTTTGTCGTGCCTTGTATTCGGAAACAGTATGGGTCTTAGCTTTGGGGTGGCTCATGTTTGTGGCGATGGGCCTTTTTCATCAGATACTTTTGATGTACGCAATCTTTGCCATTGCTGTGACCGGGAGTTTATATCTCTCGACCAGGATTGGGGCACGAAATCTACTGGGCAAGACCCTATTGGTTGGTGTTGGGCTTGGACTCGTGCTGTGGTTCGTCTGGTCTTGGATTCCGGCGTATGAGGGCAATGACTATACCAGGATCGTTCACGGGGGCTTGCCGGAGTCCATCGTCCGTTATCGCGAGGGGATAGCCGGCACCGATCCCCGCTCGGCGTATAGCTTTGACGTCGTCGCCGCGCCGCTTTGGAAATTTGTAACGACGATGGCGCAGTCCTATGTGCATTACATGTTCGGCCCTTATCCTTTTGCCGTATCCTCCTCGCTCGATTTTGTCGCCGTCGCCGAGTCAGTGCTTCGTATGGTGGGGCTGGTGGCGACGTTTTATGCCCTGAAGCGTGCGCGTAATAGGACGCGTCTAGCGCTGATCGGCTTGGTCATACTGTATTTCGGGATGACGATACTGTGGTCGAGCGGGACCACCAATTATGGGCAGGCGTTTCGTCATCACATGCTGTCGACTTGGATCCTGCTCGTGGGTGTGGGTGTGGTTTGGACATGGTTTCAGCAACGGAAACAGCAAAGACCGCCTCTAACTGAATAAATATTGCCACTTAGAGTTGCCATGTTTGTAATTACCTTACGCTGGCTTGCAGTCTAAACAGCCCGCTATTTCTATAGACATTCAATCGTTGTGCATGTGGTCCACGTTATAAACGGACTCGATACCGGTGGGGCGGAAATGATGTTATCCCGGGTCGTGTCATCGCAGTCACCGGGGTTGCGGTCGTCTGTCATCTCTTTGACGGGAACCGGGACCCTTGGCGGAGAGGTGGAGCGCGGCGGGGTGCGGATTTATCCTTTGGGTATGGATCGGCGCTGGTTGGATATACACAAACTCTGGCAGCTGCCGGGGCTATTCAAAAGGCTCGGGGCGGATCTCGCACAAACCTGGCTGTACCATTCCGATTTGGCTGCCGGTTTGAGCGCAAACCGCGCCAAAATCCCCGTGGTCTGGAACGTGCGCCAGAGCAACCTGGAGCGGTCGCTCAACAAGCCGAGCACCTTGGTCCTCGCCCGGATCTGCGCGGCGTTGTCGTCGCGCGTGCCGACAGCGGTGGTGTTCTGCGGCGACGCGGCGCGCCGGAGTCACGAACGTGTCGGATACCGCAATGCACAGCATGTCGTCATTCCGAACGGTATCGATCTGAAAAGGTTTCATCCTGCCGAAGACCGGCGCGAGCGCGTGCGGCGCGAGCTCGGTATGGGTTCCACCCATCTATTGGTCGGATTGGTGGGGCGCTACCACCCGCAGAAGGGGCACGCACATTTTCTCGAAGTCGCCGCCCGGGTGGCGAGGGAATATCCGCAGAGCCGCTTTGTGCTCGCCGGACTCGGCGTGGATGCCTCCAACGCGACATTGACGCAGGACATCGAACGTTTGGGCCTGCGGCAACGGGTCTGCCTGCTGGGCGAACGCTTCGACATACCGGACATCATGGCCGCGCTGGATCTGTACGTGTCCACGTCGCTCGGAGAAGGTTGGCCGAACGTGATCGGCGAGGCCATGGCCAGCGAGGTCCCGTGCGTCGTCACGGACGCGGGGGACTCCGCGCTCGTCGTGGGCGACACCGGCGTGGTCGTGACGCCCGGTGACGTCGCCGGCTGTGCCGACGCGTGCAGCAAACTGCTGGGCTTAACTGCGGGCGAGCGCAAAGACCTCGGCAGGCAGGCGAGGCGGCGCATCGGCGAGCGCTTCGACATCGGCGATGCCGTCGCTCGTTACGGCGAACTCTACCGCGGTCTTGCAAGCGGGCATCTCAATTGACGTGCGCGCGGCGACGCCGCAATCGAGCGTAGTCGGCTGACCGTGTGCGGACTCACCGGTTTCTGGGACCCGCGAGGCGCCGCCGATGCGGAGGCGCTCGCCGGGATCGTGTCCGACATGGCCCAGGCGTTGGTGCATCGGGGCCCCGACGACCAGGGCGTCTGGATCGATAGGGGGGAAGGCATCGCTTTGGGGCACAGGCGGCTTTCCGTAATCGACGTGTCCGACCGCGGACATCAGCCCATGCACTCGGGCAGCGGGCGATTCGTACTCGCGTACAACGGCGAGATCTACAACCACAGACCATTGCGCCGGGAGCTGGAGCAGCTCGGCCACGGATTCAAAGGCCATTCCGATACCGAGGTCGTGGTCACGGCCTTCGATGCCTGGGGTGTGGAAGACGCGATCCGTCGCTGTCTCGGCATGTTCGCCTTCGCCTGTTGGGACCGCCAACAGCGGCGGCTGTGGTTGGGACGGGATCGGCTGGGGGAAAAACCGCTTTACTACGGTTGGTGTGGCGATGTGTTCCTGTTTGCCTCCGAGCTCAAGGCCCTGCGCAAACACCCGTCGTGGCACGCGGAAATCGACCGCTCCGCGTTGACCTTGTTCATGCGCCACGGGTATGTCCCCGGCCCCTACTCCATCTACGAAAAGATCTACAAACTGCCTCCGGGTTGTCTGCTGCAGATGGACACGCCCGGCGGCGGCGCGGCGGCGGATTTCGATCCGTTTCCAGGC
The DNA here is from genome assembly GCA_947258495.1 of uncultured Gammaproteobacteria bacterium. Lineage (GTDB taxonomy): Bacteria > Pseudomonadota > Gammaproteobacteria > Arenicellales > JAANXG01 > CALZGZ01. The sequence continues at coordinate 2,677 of CAMYIN010000004.1, read as the reverse complement.
GAAGCGTCGGCAAAGCCGCGACGGCCGTTCACGTATTGGGACCTCGATACCGTCGTCGGCGAAGCGGCATCGTCCCCATCGCTGGGGCCGACCGAGGCGGTGGACGAGCTGGAACGGCTGATGCGGCAATCCGTGGCGCGGCAACTGGTCGCCGACGTGCCGCTCGGCGCATTTCTTTCCGGCGGTGTCGATTCATCGATGGTAGTTGCGTTGATGCAGCAGGAATCCTCCGCCCCGGTGAAGACGTTCTCCATCGGTTCCGACGACGTAACCTACAACGAAGCCGAGTTCGCGAAGCAGGTCGCCGTCCACCTCGGCACCGACCACACGGAGCTGTACGTGGATCCGGCCGATACTCTGGAACTGATACCGGATCTTCCCCATATCTACGACGAGCCGTTCGCCGATTCCTCCCAGCTGCCGACGCTCATCGTTTCCAGGCTGGCGCGGAAGAGCGTGACTGTCGCGCTCTCCGGCGACGGCGGGGACGAACTGTTCGGAGGGTATGATCGCTACCGGTGGTCCCGGCGACTATGGTCGTTGCTGCGGCCGATTCCCCGCGCGGCGCGAAGCGGAACGGGGCGCGTGCTGACGTCGATTCCGCTGCCGGCGTGGCAGGCGGTGGCGCGACCCTTTGTTCGCGGATCGCGCAACGCCGGCGCGCGCGTGCACAGACTGGCTGAACTGCTGTCGGTACGCTCCCGCGAGGAACTCTATCGGCAGATCGTTTCCCACTGGCGCCGTCCGCGGGAGCTCGTCGTCAACGGCGCCGAACCGCGCTACCTCCTCAATGACGCATCGCTGGGGCGGGAGTTCGGGGACTACGTCTCGCACATGATGTACACGGATGCGAAAACCTATCTGCCGGACGACATCCTGGCGAAGGTGGACCGTGCGAGCATGTCCGTATCGCTGGAGGTGCGCGTGCCCATGCTGGATCCGGCGATTGTTGCGCATGCGTGGCGAATCCAGCAGAATAGTCGCGAAAATACCAAACAAACCAAATGGCCATTGCGTGCAATTCTTCATAAGTACGTCCCGCGCGAACTCGTCGAACGCCCGAAAAAAGGATTCGCAGTGCCCGTCGGCGACTGGTTGTGCGACGGTCTGCGAGACTGGGCCGAGGATCTGCTCGATCCCGGCCGAATCCGACGTGACGGTTTCTTGAACCCAGCACCGATACGCGACACTTGGGCGCAGCACCTGTCGGGTGCGGCGGACTGGCAATATCCATTGTGGAACGTGTTGATGTTCCAGAGCTGGCTGGAGGGTCCGCAATGACCTCGACGGTGTTGCTCTGCCACAACACGTTCTTTTATCTGTATCTGCACTACAGGGAGCTCATCGAGACGCTGCTCGTGAACTTCGACGACGTGGTCTGCGCCGCGCCCTGGGATCCTCATGCGGAAAAGCTGCAACAGTTGGGAGTGCGGTGTTTTGACGTAAAGCTTTCGCGAAGGGGCATCAACCCGATTTCGGAAATCGTCAGTATCCGGGAAATCTCGCACCTGCTCGACAAGGTGCAGCCCCGGATTTTGATCAATTTCAGCCTGAAACCCATCGTCTACGGCGGTCATGCCGCGTACCTGTGCGGCGTCCCGCACGTTTTCGCCGTGATCACGGGCCTGGGATACGTGTTCATCGGCAACTCCGTGAAACAACGGCTCCTGCGGTTGTTGATCAAACCGCAGTACCAGCGGGTACTCGCTCGGTGCGAATGCGTGTTTTTTCAGAATCCCGATGACCGGGATTTCTTCGTCGAAAAACGGTTGTTGGGACAGCAGAACACCGTGGTCCTCAGCGGCACCGGCGTCAATCCGGACGAGTTTCGCCCCGATGCCTCGTCGGCGCACGATTTCCGGGGCCGATTTCTCTACGTCGGACGTATCATTCGGGACAAGGGTGTGTACGAGTTCGTGAACGCGGCGCGACGGGTGAAGCACCGCTATCCGCAAGCCGAATTCCAGTTGCTCGGCCCTCTGGATGAGAATCCCACGGCGATCAAGCCCCACGAGATCGATGCGTGGGTGCGGGAAGAGGTGATCCAGTACCTTGGCGAAACCAGCGACGTGAGGCCCTATCTGTCGCGAGCGGATGTCTTTGTTCTGCCTTCCTATCGCGAAGGGCTGCCGAGGTCCATCCTGGAAGCCATGGCCATGGAGAAACCCATCGTAGCCACGGACGTGCCGGGATGTCGGCAGACGGTGGAACCCGACGGTAACGGTTTCCTGGTGCCTGCGAACAACAGCAAGGCCCTTGCCGACGCCATGCAGAGATTCTTCAAAGATCCCTCGCTGGTCCCTCGTATGGGTCGCCGTTCGCGCGAGATCGTATTGGAACGTTATCACGTCCAAGCCGTGAGTAAAAAAATCGTCACCACGATACGATCAAGTATCGGTGAGAAATTGATACAGGAGATGCACGCGCCTGATGCTCAGCTGACCGCCGGTCCACGATAGGGATCCGATAAACGTCGCCGATTGATGACGTGTCTTTAGAGATCCATTATCTACCGTTAAGCAAAAAAGTCGGAGTTCATGACTCCGGCTTTTTTTATTTCTGCGTCGCGCGGTGACCCCGCTTCCACTGCCATCGACACGACGCCGGTCTCCGTAAGACCTGAGATCGATCCCGTGGATGTCGCCAGTCTGATAACCGTGCACGCCGCAGTGGTGCT
>CAMYIN010000003.1 GCA_947258495.1 uncultured Gammaproteobacteria bacterium | reverse complement strand
GGTGCCCTTCATCCAGGACGTCAATCCGATCGACAAACGGGTGCTCGAGTGGGACGGGAGTCCCTCGGATATGCCCACCAAGGACAAGCTCTACATCTCGGTCGACCTCTTCGCCCGCTGGCGGATCACCGATCCGCTGCAATATTTTCTGCGGCTACGCGATGAACGCAGTGCTCAGTCCCGCCTCGACGACATTCTGGGCAGCGAAACCCGCAACGCCGTGGCCAAGCATGAGCTCATCGAGATCATTCGCACCACGAAGGACCGCGAACCGCTGCGCGACGTCCTCCTGACCGACGCGGAAAAGGACCTCAACATGGGTGCGCTCGTGCCCATACAGAAGGGGCGCCAACTCGTGGAGCAGGAGATTTTCGCTGCCGCCGCCGAGAAGGTCCGGGTCTTTGGCATCGAGCTGCTCGATATACGATTCAAACGGATCAACTACAACGAAAGCGTGCGCCCGAAGATTTACGACCGGATGATCAGCGAACGGCGTCAGATCGCCGAGCGCTTCCTGTCCGAGGGCAACGGCGAGGCTGCCAGGATCCGCGGTAATCGCGTTCGAGACCTGAACAAGATCCAGTCGGAGGCCTACCGGCAGGTCGAAGAGATCCGTGGCGTGGCGGACGCGAAGGCCACCGAGATCTACGCGGGCGCTTACAACCAGAGTCCCGAAGCGGTGGCGTTCTATGAGTTCACGCGGACCATGCAGGCCTACCAGGCGATCATCGCGGAGAACACCACGCTGGTGCTTTCCACGGACAGCGATCTGTTCAAGTTTCTCAAGGGCATGAGCCCGGATGGCGCGGGGGTTCCACTGGTACGCACAGACGCGATACGGCAATAACGCGTGAGCGACGCGCGCCGCACCTTCGTTCCGCGTTCGGCGAAGGAGCAGAAGCTACCCGCCAATGAGCAAATGGATTCGGGCACCTTGACGATGCGCATCGGCAAGCAGGCGTGGCCAAAAGAGCGCGCATGATATCGGTCGTTGACTACTTTGCCCGGCACCGCGCTAATTCACCACCATGGCAAGACACCGCCCTGGTTCGGGAGGAGATCTTCGGGGTCGAACGGCTCGACCGGCACGCCGAAAGCCTCGCGGCCGCGCAGAAGCTGGCTGAGGGACGGTTCATTGTTGCCTATCAGCGGATTCAGCCGCTCACGATCGGCGAACTGTGGGCGGTGGCGATCACGTTGCGGATCGTTCTCGTCGAGAATCTTCGCCGGCTGGCCGACCAGATAATCGCGGGACAAGCGGCGCGCGCTGACGCCGATGCGCTGGCCAACAGGCTCCTGGTATCAGGGGACGCCTGGGTCCGTGACATATTCCGGCCAATCGGTTAAGCCTGAGAAGGCGCTACCGCGCCGGCATTCTTGCCACCCCATCCGTACTGAGGCAGCCCATGTCCGCGCTGAAGATCCACCATCGCACGATCTATCGCTACCGCACCCCGATGGCGTTCGGCCCACATCGGCTTATGCTGCGGCCGCGCGAGAGCCATGCGCTGCGGCTGTACGAGCACGAGGTGACCATTGCGCCCTCCGCCGTGGTGACCTGGGCGCATGACGTCGCCGGCAACAGCGTGGCGACCGCAAGTTTCTCTGAGCCGTCGGACACGTTGATTATCGACAGCGCCGCGACGTTATCGCTCGACGTCGATCGCTGGCCGGTTTTCGGCATCGCCGCCTCAGCCCAGCGCTTCCCGTTCTTGCTGAGCGAGGACGATATGACCGATCTCGGCGCGCTGCGCCTGCAGGCCTATCTCGACAGCGCCGGGCGAGTGCGCGATTGGGCGCAGGGATTCGTCGCCGGGCCGGGCCCGGGCGGCGGGACCGACACGCTGTCGCTGCTCAAGGATGTAAGCGCCGGCGTCGCCGCGCAGATCGCTTACGAGACGCGGGAAGACGACGGTGCGCAGTCGCCCGACGAGACGCTGGCGCGTCGCAGCGGCTCGTGCCGCGATTTTGCGGTGTTGTTCGTCGATGCGGTGCGCAGTCTCGGTTTCGGCGCGCGAATCGTTTCGGGTTATCTCTACGATCCCGATCTCGATATGCGCGGCTCGGCCGGCGCCGGTTCGACGCATGCCTGGGCGGAGGTCTATGTGCCCGGCGCCGGCTGGATTACCTTCGATCCGACCAACCGCAGCGTCGGCGGTTTCAACCTGATCCCGGTGGCGATGGCACGCCATATCTCGCAGACGATGCCGGTTTCCGGCAGCTTTGCTGGTGATGTCGGCGCGTTCCTCGAACTCGAGGTGACGGTGACGGTCACGGCAGCAGAAAGTGAGCGGCCTGTGATGGCTTGACCGGCGACGACTGGCCGTCCCGCATGTCAACCAGCACAGAGTTCAGAAAAACGCCCAATTGTCGCGCTTGCGGCGACGTTTAAGCGTGAAAGCAAACTTAGGGAGCGTGCCTGGCGGCTTGAGCGAGACGGGATTTGATGGGCAAGATAACGAGCTGGGAGCCAAACCGCACAACAGTCAAGTTCCCCAAACGGGAATCAAACTGGTGGGCTTCGAACAAGAAAAAGGCCGCATCCTGGGCGGCCATTATCTCGGTAACTAATTGTATTTCTTAATAAAATTTGGTGGAGGCGGCGGGAATCGAACCCGCGTCCGCAAGCACTCCGCCTTCGGCTCTACATGCTTAGCCGCGTCTTTGTTTTTAGCCGCGACACCTCCCGACGGGCAGGGCAGTGACGCGGCGAGTCCCTAGGGTTTTAGTGAAGTCCTGCGGGACGAAGGCCTTCACGAGCTTGTGTAATTTGACCCCTGGAATCCGAGCGCACAAGCACGGCTCGGTCAGAGGCTAGCTGGGATTAAGCAGCTAGAGCGTAGTTGTCGTCGTTGGCAACTATCGTTGTTTGCAGCTGGATTTACGAGGTAATCTGCGCCTCGGCATGCACCTTGGGTTTTGCTACCCACGTCGAAACCAGGTCGCCCCCAGTTCAGTGGCAGTGTACGCCGCATTGGCTACATCGAACAATATGGGGGTCGGGACCGGGATCACAAGTCTCGAGGGGGAGAGGATTGGGCTGCAGAGGGCCTGCGGGAGCTCCTTCTCTTCACCCGCCCCCCTGTCCCCCTCCCATCGAGGGAGGGGGGAACCCTTGGTTGATTTCTGGGGAGGTACTTGCTCGCGGTGGCGGTGTTCAGCGTTCTTTGAGTACCCTTTGTTTTTGGCGTTGCCAGTCGCGGTCCTTCTCCGTGGCGCGCTTGTCCTGCTTGCGCTTGCCCTTGGCGAGGCCGATTGCCAGCTTCGCGCGGCCTCTACTCCAGTACATGCGCGTCGGCACGACGGTGAACCCGCGCCTTTCCACCGCGCCTATCAGGCGGTCGATTTGCTCACGGTGCAGAAGCAGCTTGCGGCTGCGGGTGGGATCGGTGGCGACATGGGTGGAGGCGCTGACGAGCGGTGTGATATGGGCGCCGATGAGCCATGCTTCGCCGTCTTTGAGCACCACATAAGCCTCGCGTAGCTGGGCGCGGCCCTCGCGCAGACTCTTGACCTCCCAGCCATCGAGCGCGAGGCCCGCCTCGAGGCTGTCTTCGATGAAGTAGTCGTGGCGGGCCTTTTTGTTCTGAACGATGGTATTGGCGTCTGCGCCTTTGCGTCGCTTTTTCTTTCCCATGGCGTTTCCAGAGCTTAGGGATTGTTTCACAGCCCAGGCGGTGCTGGTAGCCGCGTGTGCTACCATTCGACCGCTTCGGTGGTCCAGATGCTTCGAACAGTCAGCAGAAGTGCCCTCGTTCCTTACGCGGCCAGCGAAATGTATGCGCTGGTGGCGGACGTGGAGAAATATCCCGGTTTTCTCCCCTGGTGCCGCGACGTGCGGATAGGCGTGCCCGGCGAGCATATCGTGGAAGTGAGCCTGGAGATCGGCCGGGGTCCGATACGCAAGACCTTCACGACCCGCAACGTCATGACGCGGGACTCCCGTATCGACATGGGGCTGATGGATGGACCGTTCAAGCACCTTCAGGGTTGCTGGCAGTTCGTGGCGCTCGACGGTGCCGGTTGTCGAATCGTTCTGGATCTGGAATTCGAGCTCTCCAGTGCCCTGCTGCAGCGAACGCTGGGTTCGCTGTTCAGCGAGATCGCCAATACTATGGTCGACGCTTTCTGCCGGCGCGCAAAAGAGCTGTATGACTGAAGGCGAATTCATCGACATCGAGGTGGCCTACGCGGAGCCGGACTATCAGGTGATCGTGCCTCTGCATGTTCCCGCAGGCGTCAGTGCGAGGGAAGCCGTGCGGCGATCGGGATTACCGGAGCGCTTTCCCGGCATCGATTTTCGCAACGTTACAATCGGCGTATTCGGAAATCCCGTTTCGCCCTGCGCGCCGCTGGTGCAAGGGGACCGCGTTGAGATCTACCGGCCGCTGCAAGTGGACCCGAAGGAGGCGAGACGACTTCGTGCGGCCCGTTCCCGGTGCCGACAAAAAAGCTGAGGACGCCTCCCGCTCAGTCCCTGGTGGTTTGCGTGATATCGCTCGATTCGGAGATGGCGGGCTCGGAGACCACCGACTCCTCGGGCGTCGCCGCTGGCGTGGGAGTAGTTCCGAAATCGTCGAACAGCTGCTCGAGGTACCTGGACTGGCTTTCGATTTCGGCGGAAATCACCCCCGTGCCGCTGCCTGGTTCCGTCGCCCCGGTACCCGCCGCCTCGATTTCGGTCGAAGTGTTGGGAGCGTAGATCTCGCTTGGCGCCGTGCCGTCGTCGATGCCGGGCCCGATAACGGTCGGCACCGCAAGCGCGGGATCCGGTACTTCGCCGGTTCCACCGGTCACTCCAGATCCAGGCTGCCGCTCGTTGAAGCCGGAATCCAGAGATCTGGCAATCTCTTCCTCCTGGATCTCCTCCTCCTCTCGTTGCATGAAGTCCGGCGTCAGTGCCGCGAAGAAGCCGCCTTTTTTCTTCGGCGGAACGATGAGCACGTTCTCGCTCGCCTCGGTCACGGTGTGGAAGTCTATCTGGGAATTGATGTCGGCATCGATGCGTGCCAGACGATTGTCCTCGAAAAACAACGACGCGCGCTGCTGCACGCGATCACCGCTGCCGGGTGCGTAGCTGTAGAAGTAGTCCCAGCGGTCCAGGTGAAAGGCATCGGTGACCAGCGGCGTGCCGAGTATGAAGCTGACCTTGCGCTTGTTCATGCCGAGCTCCAGCTCCTGCAGCATCTCGACGGTGATGACGTTGCCCTGTTGAATGGGGATTCGGTATACACCCGGAATTTTTCCCGAGCAGGCCGAGATGCCTACACAGGCGAGCAGGGTTAGTCCGCACATTGCACCGGAACGCCGATTGCTTGCGACGCACTGCTTCACGAGAGGGTGGTTTGCGACCGAAAGCATACGAGTCCAGGGATGGACGAGGTAGAGCGAAGCAGGACGCCAGAGCCGAGCCATAGCTACGGTTGAGGGAGCAAAGCGCGCTCTCGTGGAGAATAGCCAGCGAGCAACCGCGTTCCGGTGCAATGTGCGGGCTAAAAGTGGCAAGGGGTTTTTACTGGTCCTGGTGGGCATGCTCTTGGGTCGTCACCGGCGGCGAGGAAAAGCAAGATTATAACGCCGCAAGCCGCGGCGAACGCCAGCGGGAACCGTTGCGTCAAGTACCCTCCAGCATCTCCCGTGCATGGGCCAGGGCCTGGTCGGTGATCGTGACCCCGCCCAGCATGCGGGCGATCTCCTCGACCCGGCCTTCGCCGCTCAAGCTGCGTAAATCTGTGTGCGTCTCGCGGCGCTTGCTGTGCTTCTGCACCTGCACGTGCTGTTGCGCGAGCGACGCTACCTGTGGAAGGTGAGTCACGCACAAAACCTGTCGGTTGTTCGCCAGGCGTCGCAGCTCGCGGCCGACGATCTCCGCCAGGCGACCGCCGATACCGGCGTCCACCTCGTCGAATATCAACGTCGGCACGCCGCTCGTCTGCGTGGCGATGACCTGTATGGCGAGACTGATTCGCGAA
>CAMYIN010000002.1 GCA_947258495.1 uncultured Gammaproteobacteria bacterium | reverse complement strand
CGCGCTGCGCTCCGCGTCTCCGGGGATCGTCATGGGATGCGACGTGCCGCATTGCCCGCGCGATGTTCTCGTGCGGGCCCGGGCTCTACTGAACGACGGCTGCAACGTGATCGGAAGGAGGCGAGACGGCGGCTATTACCTGTTGGTACTCACCACGCCCCGGCGCCAGCTGTTCGAAGGCGTGTGCTGGGGAGGCGGATCGGTGTACACCCAGACCCGAACCAGGGCGGCGCATGCAGGAATCCGACTCCTGGACCTGCCCGTGTTGACCGATCTGGACACCTGGGACGACATTGAATCGGTGCAGGCAGATTTTGAACCGTTACGCCGGTACCTCGGTAGAGTCGCGCAGCAGTCTGGAAAGCAGACCCATCAACACTGAATCGAAACACTACCGGTGCCGAAAACGCAGAACACTGCACTCACAGTGTTCCGGATCTCAACGCGCGATATTGGATCGTGGCCGAGAGTTCCAGCGAACAAATCCATTTGTAGGCCTGGTCCAGGTCCACACCCCATGCGTACATGCCGTGACCGCGTACGATCGCGACGGGGCATTCGGCGAGGGCTTCTCCGACTCGCTCGGGGGATTTTTCAAAGTAGTCGCTGTACTTGAGATCAAGGACCGGAACTCGCGGAAAGTACAGCTCGCCTTCGAGATCGGCGGGCACATACTCGTCGGCGTTCATGGTCAACGCCACGGCGAAGCTTCCGTGGGCGTGCAACACCGCGCGCGCCTTTGAATTGCGACGATACACCGCGCGATGCAGTGCCAGATCCGAAGACGCGTTCACACAGGCATCATCCGACAGTGCGCAACGGACCAGTTGCCACGACTGCAGCGTATCCGCGCATGCACCCGTCGGCGTAATCCAGAGATGTTCGCCTTCCCGCGCGGAGGCGTTCCCTGAATGGGAATCGTTAATCGCGCGTTCACGGAGCAACCGATAGTAGCGCGTCAAGTCGCTAATCAGTGTCACTGTTTGCCCGTTGCGCCCGCGGTTTTCCTAAAAGCAGAGCCATTGGATCTCGATGCAATCGGCCCCGGCACCGCCGATGAGATGAATCTTCCTTTGAATACGCATCGCAGTGGGTGATTGCGGTCGGTCTGGTATTGATTTAGACACTCCCGCGCCTCATTCTCGATGCAGCTGCATCGTCGGCAGCGTCGATAACTTGCGGGTCGCTCCGGCCTCGATCTTCATCAATAACGGCGGCAGGAAAAGAAAGTCCGCTATCAACGCGAAGGCAATGGTAATAGCGGCGAGCAGACCCATGCCGGCGTTTACCTGAAAGGCGGATTGCGCGAGCACCAGGAAACCTGCAACGAGAACCAGGGACGTGACCCACAACGCCATGCCTACGGTGGAAAATGCGTAACGCACAGCGTCCTGGGCACTATTGTGTTCTTCTTTCATCGCGCGAATATATTTACTGAGAAAGTGGACCGTATCATCGACCACGATACCCAGGGTCATTGCCGACACCACTGAAATGGCCAATCCCACCTGTCCCACCATGATTCCCCATAGGCCGAAAGCCAGCGCCGCTGGAACCAGGTTCGGAATCATGCTGATCAATCCGATCTTAACCGAGCGTAAAGCCACGATCAGTATCAGGGATATCGAAATGAGCGCCAACGTCGTACCCCAGAGCATACTGCGTATATTGCGTGCAGCGATGTGCGCGAACATGATGTTCGGGCTGGAACTCTGTGCCTCGTGCATGGAGGTCGGCGCGTTGGCCCGCAACCAGTCCCGGGCCCGACGCTCGAATTCCAACGCCGCTTTGGTCGACAGGCTGCTGGTGGTCACCACAAGGCGTGTCGAGGACTTGTCGATATTGATCTGGTCGTTGAGATCCAGGCCCAACGGCAGGGACATCTCGTACAGCAGCAGGTACTGCGCCGTGAGGTCACGACGCTCCGGAATACGATACCAGGATGGGTCGTCGCCATGCAGGTTCTGGTTCAGGCGTTTGATGGTGTCGGTGACGGTGTTGACGTGCACCACTTCCGGTTGATTTCGGAACCATTGCGCGAACCGCTCCACGACGTCGAGATAGTCGGGGCGCGACACGCCACCGGATTCGCCGGAATCCAGGGAAAAATGGACGGTATAAATCCCGGTCAGATTGGCATTGGCGAAATCCGTCGCCCGCCGAAACTCGATGGTTTCGTCGAAATACTTCACGAATTCGTCGTTCAGCTCGTTCTTTGGTATGAACGCGATCAGCAACAGCATGAGAGGACCGAGCCCCCACAATAAGACCTGGCGCCGGCCTATGACGAAATTGGCGAACCGCTCCATCAACTTGGCGCCATGTGTCCTCTGCCGGCGAACGCGGATCGGTACCAGGCTCAGGAATGCGGGTAAAAAAGTGACCGAGAACACGAACGCAAGTCCGACACCCATCGCAACGATATTCCCAAGGTCCCGGAATGGCGGCGCGTCACTGAAATTCATGCTCAAGAACCCGACTGCCGTCGTCAGCGAGGTTAGAAAGACGGGCTGCAGGTTGATGCGCAGGCTTTCCGCGATTGCCGCATTTTTTGCTTTGCCCGCACGCATGGCGAACACGAAGTTGGTGAGAATATGCACGCAATCCGCCACCGCGAGGGTGAGTATTATCGTCGGCGACAGCGCGGACGGTCCGGTAATCTCAATGCCCAGCCAGCCCGCCAGACCCATGGCGCCGACGATGGAGAAGGCAATGATCAGCACCGTGCCCAGGGTGCCGAGCATAGATCTAATGAGCCACCACAGGACGATCACTACGATCGCGAACATCAGCGGCACCAGCGTGCGCAGATCGTGCTGAGACGCCTCGGGAAAAGAGGCATTCATGATCACCATGCCGGTCAGATGGACATCGATGTCCGGATATCGCTGTCTGAATTGCGCCGCCAAATCACGGGCGTAAGCGGCCACCTCGGGCACCTCTTTATTGAGACGTTCCCCCGGCAGTTGCACAGTCACGTTGATCCCGGTGACGTGAGCGCGCTCGGGCACCAGACGATCGCGAAGTAGGGGCTCCGACAGGGCAATGTCCTTGATACGCCGTATTTCGCCGTCGCTGAGACTCGGCGCGTCCCGGTAAAGGTCTCCAACGATCAATTCGTCGCCGTCGGCATGTGTGTGCTGGAAATTGGACAGGGAATCGACGCGGGACGAGTACGGTATGTGCCACGCTCTTTCCGTCAACCACTCGACGGCCGAGAGATTCTTCCTCGTAAACACATCGCCGCTGTCCGGCGCCAATACGAATAGGAGACTGTCGTACTTCGCGTACGTATTCTGTATCTGCTCGAACGCCTTGAGCTCAGGATTGTCTTCGCTGAAAAACGCGCGGTAGTCCGTGGTATACGTAAGAAATCGCACGCCGCTCGCCGCCCACGCGACGAACAGCATCGTTGCAATAACAACGCCGTATCGGTAACGCGTAGTCCAGCGCGCTAGTTCGGTTCCCATGAAGATTTACCCTGGGCTACAACTTTGAAAAAACCGTGCTACCCCGGTGCGGAGACGGCTTTGGCGGTCACCCGCATCGATCAGCACGGGCAACGAATACAGGCGCAGAGCGGCGACGGAAAAAACCCGTAAGTGCCCGTTCCCTTAGTTGTTCTTTCATGTATGCGACTTCTACGCCTTGTTCGCAAACCGGTTGCAGAAACTATGACAGAACGAGCACTTCGCAGGCAATCAGCGGGGTCCTGAATCGTCCTATCGCGCTGTTCGACATTCGGTTCGGCGACCGGTGCCGCCGCGTTCCCGGCGGCGGTCGGTACGGGCAGTGCTCCAGTTGGCGGCGGAGTAAAACACTCTTGGCGGCATCGACCACTCGCATAGAGCACCAGGTATTGCTTGTTCTTTGGTGGTGAAAGTCAATTGCCACCTTTACGGTGGACGATGTCCCGCCCAACGACGGTTCGTGCAAGCGCTTCGCGCCTCACTTACGGCTGCGCCAGTATGTTCTCTAATCCTCATCGGTGTCAACGAATTCAGGCACGGCTTCGGGTCCCAGCGGACGATCAGTATCGATTTCCGAACCGGGGGTAGCAATCAGCGCCGCAATCAAAGGTTCGGAGAAATGTGAACGCAGATCGATCAGAGTCGACGAACGGAGATGGCCTCCCGGCCCGTTCGCAATCGTATACATCGCTCCTTCCGCCGGCGAGTTGGCTGAACGCACGCATACGCGTTGGCAGCGGAGGGGAAAGACCGTTTGATTGTCCTCGACTCGCTTTTCTGTCGACGCGCTGCGGGCGGGCGACGAAATCTCGATCAACTGCGCCAGAACGTGGAAGTGAACAGCACCAGCAATGTGAACAGCTCCAAGCGTCCCAGCAACATGGCCGAGGCCAGTACCCACTTGCCGAAGGATCCGACACTGGCGTAATTTGCGGCAACCTCACCCAAACCGGGACCCAGGTTATTCAGGCACGCGGCCACCGCCGACACCGCGGTCACCCAGTCGAGACCCGTCGCGGCCATGATCAGCACGAGCACCGAGAAACAGAGTATGTAAAGGAAGAAAAACGCCCAGACCGCACCGATCACCGAATCGGGAACCGGCTTTCCGCCCAGCTTGAGCGACAGCAGCGCACTCGGATGGATCAACCTTATCATTTCACGGCGCGCCTGCTTGTACAGCAAGATCACTCTGATGACCTTGACCCCGCCCGCGGTGGAGCCGGCACATCCGCCGACGAAACTCAATGCCAGTAGGAGCAGAGGTAAAAACGTCGGCCACCAGCTGTACCCACCCGTCGTAAACCCCGTTGTGGTCGCGATCGAGACCACCTGGAACAATCCCTGCCGTAGATTTTCTTCCGGCGTCTCGAACGAATCCATGGAACTGAGAACCGTAATGACGAGCACGCTCGCCGCGAACAGAATTCCCACAAACACCATCGCCTCGGAATCGCGCAGATACGCCGCCGGGCTGCGAGAGCGCCAGCTTATGAAATGCAGCGCGAAATTCACGCCCGCAATAACCATGAAAACGATCGCCACGGTATCTATTGCCGCGTTGTCAAAGAAACCCAAACTGCGATCGTGGGTGGAGAATCCGCCAATTGCGACGGTGGAGAAGCTGTGCCCTATGGCATCGAACATGCTCATGCCGGCGAGCCAGTAGCTGAGTGCGCAAATCATGGTCAATCCGAGATAGAGGTACCACAGGGCCTTGGCGGTCTCGGTAATTCGCGGCGTCAACTTCGTGTCCTTCATCGGACCGGGCGTTTCCGCACGGTACAACTGCATCCCGCCGACGCCCAACATTGGCATGATGGCTACCGCCAATACGATGATACCCATGCCGCCCAGCCACTGGAGTTGCTGGCGGTAATAGAGGATGGATTTCGGCAACGCATCGATTCCCGTCAACACGGTGGCCCCGGTCGTAGTGAGACCGGACATCGACTCGAAGAAGGCGTCGGTGACCGAAAGTGACGGGGTCTTCGCCAGAAGCAGCGGAATGGCTCCGAATGTGGCGAGCACGGTCCAGAACAACACCACCACCATGAATCCGTCGCGAAAACGCAGGTCCCGGCTTTCACGCCGGGTGGCCAACCACAATACGGAACCGGTAACGATGGTAACGGCAAAGGCAACGACAAACGGCCGCGCGGCGCCGTCCTCGTATATCCAGGACACGCACAGGGGCGGCAGAAGCGTACTGCTGAAGAAAACCAGCAGCACGCCGAGGACCCTTAGAACCACCTTATGTTGCATTTCTGAGACGCCAGCCGTTTACGCTCGCCCGCATATTGATTCAATTTCTGAAGTCGATCAGGTCGCCTTCGCCGACTCGATGATGCGGGCTATATGTAGGTTACGTCGACTTGGAACAGTTTTTCCACGTCCTGGATATGTCGCTTGTCCACCAGAAACAGTATGACGTGATCTTCGGGTTGTATTGTCGTGTCCTTGTGCGCGATCAGCACCTCCCCGTCGCGGAGAATGGCGCCGATCCCGGTTCCCGGCGGCAGCGGCAATTCCCGCACACCTCTGCCCACGACCCGAGAGGTCTTTTTGTCGCCGTGGGCGATCGCTTCGATCGCTTCGGCGGCGCCGCGCCTCAACGAGTGCACGGCTACGATGTCGCCACGCCGAATATGCGCCAGTATGCTGCCCACCGTAGCCGTGCGCGGCGAGATGACGATATCGATTTCGCCGTGCTCCAACAGATCGACGTACACGGAGCGATTTATGAGCGCCATCACCCGGCGCGCGCCGAGCTTCTTTGCCAGCATCGCGGATAAGATGTTGGCTTCGTCGTTGTTGGTCACCGCGCAGAACACGTCCATGTTTTCGATGTTCTCCTGCCGCAGCAATTCCTCGTCCGCCGCGTCGCCGTGCAGAATTACGGTATTGTCCAAACCGTCTGCGATCTGCTCCGCGCGACCGAAATCCCTCTCGATCACCTTGACGTTGTAGCTTTGGCCTTCGAGCTGATGGCAAAGACGGAATCCTATGTTGCCGCCGCCCGCAAGCATGACGCGGTTGACGCGTTCATCCATGCGCCGCATTTCGCTCATGACGTTTCGAATGTGTTGCTTCGCCGCCACGAAAAAGACCTCGTCGTCGGTTTCGATGATCGTCTCCGCCTTGGGCGTGATGACGGCATCCTTGCGAAAGATCGCGGCTACGCGAGTATCGATCTTCGGCATGTGCTGGCGGAGCTCCGCCAGCGGGTGGCCGACCAAGGGACCGCCGTGATAGGCCTGCACGCCGACAAGTTGGATCCGGCCGCCCGCGAAATCCAGGACCTGCAAGGCGCCGGGATATTCAATCAGGCGGAGAATATGCTCGGTAACGACTGCTTCCGGGCTGATGATGACGTCTATTGGGAAACCGTCTGCGCCAAACAGCTCCTTGCAGCCGAGGTAATCGTTGGCTCGAATCCTGGCGATCTTCTTCGGTGTGGCGAACTTACAGGCGGCAACCTGGCAGGCGACCATGTTGGTCTCATCGCTGTTGGTTACGGCGAGCAGTAGATCAGCGTCTTCCGCCCCCGCCTCTTCGAGCACCGACGGTGACGCCGCATTCCCGACGACGGTGCGGATGTCCATGCGGTCCTGCAATTTGCGCAGATAATGGCCGTCCAAGTCGACGAGCGTGATGTCGTTGGCTTCGCTGACCAGAATCTCCGCACTGGAGGCTCCGACTTGACCGGCTCCCAGAATTATTATTTTCATGGCACGAGTTGCTCGAGAAAACCGTGACTCCTGCGTCGGCTATCGCCCTTCCGCATCTTTAACGGTCTTGGGGTCAATGCCGAACGACTTGAGTTTTCGATACAGATGGGTACGCTCCATTCCCGCGTACTGCGCCAACTCGCTCACATTGCCCCGTACGCGTTGCAGGTGAAACTCCAGGTACGACTTCTCAAATTGTTCCCGTGCATCGCGTAAATTTTTGCTGAACACGGATTCCGAGAATTGTGCCGTGGAAGCGTCCCTGTCCCCGAGCGCTGTCTCGACCTCGTTTGCAGTCACTTCCTCCCCCCGATTCAATATCAACAGCCGTTGGATGAGGTTTTTCAACTCGCGCACATTGCCCGGCCAGTGATGATTACGCAGAGCATTGAGCGCACCGGTGGTAAACCTGCGGTATCGCAACTGGTCTTTCTCTACCAACCAATGCAGATAAAAATCGACCAGCTGCGGAACGTCCTCGATGTGATCCCGCAACGGCGGTACACGGATCGGAAGAACATTGAGGCGATAGTAAAGGTCTTCCCGAAATCGCCCCTCCGACACCGCTTTTTCGAGATCCTGATTGGTTGCGGCGACGACCCTCACGTCCATGTCCACGTAATCCTGCCCCCCCACTCTGAGAAAACGGCTCTCTTCCAGCGCACTCAAAAGCTTGGCCTGTGTCTCCATATCCAGATCGCCGACCTCGTCCAGGAACAGGGTGCCCCCCTTCGCCTGTTCAAACCGGCCCGGCCGCTTGACGCCTCCCTCCTCGGTGCCGAAAAGTTGCACCGCGATGCTCTGCGACGGAATCGCGGCCAGGTTCGCATCTACGAATTCCGCATCGCTGCGGGGACTATGCGCGTGCAGACTGCGGGCGACGACCTCCTTGCCGCTGCCGGGCTCGCCGGTAATCAGAACCCAGCTGTCCGTAGTGGCCACACGCTCGATCTGCTCGCGGAGCCGCTGCAGCACGGCACTGTCTCCCACGAGCGTTGCCGTGGGTTCCAGCTGGCCCCGCAAACGCAGGTTTTCTCTGCGCAAGCGATCGCTTTGCAGGGCGCGCTCGATGGTGACCAACAATTTGGGAGTGGAGAGCGGTTTCTCCAGAAAATCGTAGGCTCCGTAGCGAATCGCCTCCACCGCAGTTTCCACGTTGCCGTGGCCCGAGATCATGATCACCGGAACGTCGAGCTGGTCGCGGCTGAACCACTCCTTGAGCAGGGAAATGCCGTCTATCCCCGGCATCCAGATGTCCAACAACACCAGATCCGGGTGGCGTTTTCGCTGCAGCTGACGCGCGTCCTCGGCGTTTTCCGCGGTGAGTACGGCGTAATCCTCGTCCTCCAGAATCTCGCGTACGATTTCGCGAATGTCCGGTTCGTCGTCCACCACGAGTATGGTTTGGCCGGTCACGCGATTTTTTCCTCCTTTTGCGCCGACGCTTTCATACGGAGGCCGGGATCGGTCGGATTGGTGAGTCCGGCCCTTCGTACCACTTGTGGAAGCTGCACGGTGACGCAGGCTCCGCCCGCTTCGTTATTTTTCAACCAGAGCGTCCCGCCGTGCTCCTCTACAATGCGTTTGACGATTGCCAAACCCAGCCCGGTTCCTTTCTCCTTGGTGCTCACGTAGGGCTCGAACAAACGTTCCATGATGTCGCTGGGCACGCCGGGGCCGTTATCGGTAACGATCAATCGAATGTACATGGTGTCTTTTTCGACGACACTATGCGTGGTAATGCGAATTTCCGGATTCGGGGTCTGTCCCAGCGCGTCTTTCGCGTTGATCAACAAGTTGTTGAGGACTTGCCGCAAGCGGTCGCCGTCCGCCATCATCTCCGGCAGGTTCTCGTCGAGTTCAAAAATCAAACTGATAGGATTGTCTTCACGCCTGTGCAGCTCCGCCACATCCTGTACCAACTGGTTTAGATTGATCCTCTTCGGGTTCATTTGAACTGGCTGAGCGTATTCCGAAAACGCGTTCACCATGTTCTTCATGGACTCGACTTGCTGCGCTATGGTCCTCGTGGCTCGATCCAGGGTCTCGTAGTCGTCCGGCGAAAGCTTCTTCGAATACTTGTTTCGTATTCGTTCGGCGGAGAGTTGAATGGGCGTGAGTGGGTTCTTGATTTCGTGCGCCAGCCTCCTCGCCACTTCTCCCCACGCGGCATCACGCTGTGCTTGAATCAAATCCGTAACGTCGTCAAAGACGACGACGTACCCGCCTCGTTTTCCCGGGAGTTTCGTGCCTCTGACAATGAGAACCTGGCGGCCTCGGGCGCCGAATATCGTAATCGGATGCTGCCATTCGTCGAGCTCTTGTTTCATCGACTCCTGAATGGCCGAAAAAAACGGTTCGAATCGTGGATAATCTCCGCTGATCGTATGCAGCGACCGCGTCCGCCCCCGTGGGAACTCGATGCCCAGTATCTGGCTCGCGGTAGTATTGTGGGTCCGCAAATGGTATCGAGCGTCGAAGGACAAGACACCGGAAGAGAGGTGGGCGAGCACCGTTTCG
This sequence comes from uncultured Gammaproteobacteria bacterium, assembly GCA_947258495.1. GTDB lineage: Bacteria > Pseudomonadota > Gammaproteobacteria > Arenicellales > JAANXG01 > CALZGZ01. The sequence continues at coordinate 14,157 of CAMYIN010000002.1, read as the reverse complement.
AGATAGGTGCGTTGCTCTTCCGCTTCGTGGTGACTCCGACGCGCCTGGTTACGGGCCTGGTTGATGCGTCGCGTCATCTCGTTGAACGACTTGACCAACACGCCGAGTTCGTCGCTACTGGTCACCGGCAGTTCGGTGTGGTAATCGCCCCGCGCCACGGCCTGCGTACCCTCGGCCAGGTCTCTCAGTGGTGCGGACAAACGGCGCGATACGTATATTGCCGCCCACACCGCGAGCAGCATGGCGATCAAAGTGACCAGGGTCAACGTCAGAATCAGGCTGAACTTGAGGGGGCCGCGAGAGAAAACCATTTGTTTGTATTGCGTGGTGGCGGATTCTATGCGCTCGGCCAGATTCGCGTAGCGAAGGGGAAGGGGCTTGAGTGCCTGCAACGCCCGTGGAGGGTTCCCGACTTCGGCGGGGAGTACCGGTACCACGATGCGCAACTGCTGCGTGCTGTCTGAAATCGGTTCCAGGCTGGCGTAGACCTGGCGCTGCTGTAATCGCGTCAAAACCGTTTCGTCCGGCGTATCCGGCACCAGGGTTTGCGACTCCTGGCTGCTGGATGCAACGATCCGTCCGCTTATCGTGAACAGCGTGACTTCGGAGTAATCGCCGCGCTCGCGTATCTCATCGAGCTGCCGGATAACATCCCGGGGCCCGGTCGTATCGGCCAGGTTTGCCGCCCCCTCGGACAGGTCGTCGACTACGTCCTGTTTCAGCACCTCCAGTGTGGTTCGACCCAGTAGCAGCGCATCTCCGATCGCTTGTTCGACGCGGACATCGAACCAGCTGTCCACACCCTTGCTGAGAAATTGCACAGAGAAGTAATAGACCACCGACAACGGGATGCCGGTCAACACCACGAACACGCCCAGAAGCCGCATTGTTAAGCGCGAACCCAGCGTCCGTGCTTTCACCTGTTGATACAGGCGCCACACATTGCCGGCGATCAAGGCGGCAAGCAGGACGATCCCCAGAATATTGACCAACAACAGGCCGGAATACAGCCCCGCCGAGACTTTTGCGTGCTGCGCCGACGACGTCAGCAGCAGCACCGCGAGCACGAGCACCAGCGATAACAGTATCGCGGAAAGAGGACCGAACAGCGGGCGAATCACGGACCGAGTCTCCAATGCGTCCACTTGCTGTCCAAGCGCCAATCCGATGACAGGAAGGCCATGGGCCGCAACGGACCCGGCAGCGCCTCGATATCGAGACGGCTGCGTACGGCGAGACTGTAGTCGGGGGTCGCAACCGCTCCCGGAATCGTGAGCGAAATATCCCGCACTGTGCCGATTCTTCTCAACGCATCGTCCACCGAACGAAACATCTCTATTCCCTCTGAATCGGAGACGTCGACGACGTAATGATCGGACAGGGCATGATACCGCAGCCGTGCACGCGTTGTTACGTGGTCTATTTCGTCATTCCACAACACGCCGTTGCGAACTAGCGCTATACGGGTCAGCAGGACGATCGGAACTCCGTTATTCACGGCGGCCTCTACCTGCGCCGTGAGGCCCAGGTCCATGTCGGCGGATATCAATAGTCTGTCGCGATCAGTCTCCACTTCCACCTTGCGCACGGAAAATTCCGCATGCACCGGTGATATGGCCAGCAGCAGAAACAGCGGAGCTGTCGACAGACCCAGCAAACGCCGAATCGAGGATACGCGACGCGGCGGGCGATCCCGCTTCATACCCGCCCTCGACGAGTGCGGGTTGTACGGTGCTGCAGGATGGAAAAGAAAAAGCCATCCATATCGTGTACTCCTGGTAGCGTCTGTCGGCCCACACCGCAATCCACTCCGACACCAGTCGTCAGTTCGCCCACTTCCGCTTCGGGGTGCCGCTGCAGAAACGCACGAATCTGGTCTTGGTTTTCCTGTGGAAACACGGAACAGGTTACGTACATCATGATACCGTTGATGTCGAGCAGCGGCCACAACGCATCCAGCAAGCGCGCCTGAACTATCACGCTCCTCTCCAAGTCCTCGACCCGACGAATATGCTTGATGTCGGGTTGGCGACGGATGATTCCGGACCCACTGCACGGTGCGTCGACCAATATTCGATCGAATCGTTGACCGTCCCACCACGTTCGCACCGCAATGGCGTCCGCGGCAATGCAATCCGCCTCCAGGCCCAGACGTTCCAGGTTTCGGCGCAAGCGAGGCAGACGTGCGGGGTCTAGATCCACGGCGACGAGCTTTGCGAGCTCCGGTTCCCGTTCGAGCATGTGGGCGGTCTTGCCGCCCGGCGCCGCGCACGCATCCAGGACGCGCTGTCCCGGCTCCAGCCTTAAACTTGGAACCACGAGCTGCGCAGCAAGATCCTGCACCGAAAACCAACCTTCGTTATAGCCCGGCAATGACTCAGCACCCATGGGCTTCCGCAGCGTCAAGCCCGTCTCGGTGTTGGGATCGACCACCGCTTTGATCCCCAGAGCCTGGAGACGCGAAAGGTAAGCGTCCCGTCCAATTCGCGCGAGGTTGACCCGCAGGCACTGCGGTGGGATCGCGTTGTTGGCGTCGACGATACGCGGCCATTCCTTCTTCCACGCACCCCGCAGCTGCTCACACAGCCACCTGGGGTGCGCCGTGCGGTATTGTTCGTTCGTGATCTGACTCTCGATAGCGGTTCCGTTGCGCAGGTAGTTCCTGAGAACACCGTTGATCAGTCCTTTCAACCAAGGTTTCCTCACCCCATCGCACGCCTGCACCGTCGCATCAACCGCTGCGTGAGGAGGAATGCGCATGGACTTGAGCTGATACAAACCCACCAGAAGCAGAAAAAAAACGTCTCGGTCTTTCTCCCGGAAACCCCTTTTCAGGCAATGCCGCGCGATTTCCGCGAGAGTCCAGTACCACCGTACCACACCATAGGCCATCTCTTTCGTCAACGCCTGATCGCGTGACGAGAGTGATTGCAACGACAGGTGCTCCGATAACGCGTCTTTAATGGTACGTCCTCCGTCGACGACGTGTGCGGCGCTGCGCGCGGCCAACCAGCGCGCGGCCACGGACGCCGGCAAGTCGCTCCGTTCGATCCGCGCCTTACGGACGACCGCCGTCATTCAACCGTTCGCCGATCTTCAGAGGAAAGCCGTTGACGAATTCCATGGCGCGCAATCGCTTGCCGCCTTCGCGCTGCAATTCGGTCAGAATCAAGGCGCGCTGACCGCATTGCACCACCACGCCCCGCGGGTCGAACCCAACCACACTCCCGGGCGGCGCCCCGGTGTTTTCGTCTGTGGCTACCGCGCCCCATATTCGTATACGCTGCCCTCGCACCTCGATCTGCGCCACCGGCCACGGATGCAGCGCTCTGACCTTTCGCTCAGTCTCTTCCGCCGGACGCGCCCAGTCAATACTGCATTCGTCCTTGGAGAGTTTGGGTGCGAACGTAGCTGTGGCGTCGCCCTGGGGCCGCGCCTGGACGAATCCCCCTTCGAGCCGGCGCAACGTCTCGAGAAGCAGATCCGCACCCAGTTCGGCAAGCCGCTCGTGCACCGAACCTGCGGTGTCCGTGTCCGCCAAGGACGACTCCCGGGCAGCCAGAATCGGGCCGGTGTCCAGGCCTTCGTCCATGAGCATGATGGTCACGCCGGTGACCCGATCGCCCGCCTCGATGGCCCGCGCTATCGGTGCGGCACCCCTCCAGCGGGGCAACAGGGAGGCGTGCACATTGATACAACCCAATCTCGGCACATCGAGGATTGTTCGCGGCAGCAGTAAACCGTAGGCGACGACGACCATCACGTCGCAACGCAGCGACTCGAGCAACGGCGCCTGGCCTTTCAATGTGTTCGGCTGATAGACGGCTATGTCGTGCTCGAGCGCCAGTCGCTTGACCGGCGATGGTGCCGATTTTCGGCCTCGACCCGCCGGCCTGTCGGGTTGCGTGAAAACTCCGACGACCTGGTGACCAGCGTCCAGCAGTGCGCGTAAGCTCGGAATCGAGAATTCGGGGGTTCCGGCGAAAACTACCCGCAGCGTCATGCGCTTCGCACTTGCTCAGCCATTGGAGTCGGCACTGGTCGGGTTACAGGGTAACCGCGTCCCCGACCGACACCGGCTGAATTGCGCGTTTCGCCTGTTTCTGCAATCGCTTGCGTATACGGTCCTGCTTGAGGCGCGATAGATAATCGACGAATACCTTACCGTCCAGGTGGTCGATCTCATGCTGAATACAAACACTCAACAGACCATCGGCCTGCAGCTCGAATCGCTCGCCTTCCTTACTCAAGGCGCGCACAACGACCGACTCCGCGCGTGACACCGGCGCGAACACTTCGGGTACCGACAGGCATCCTTCCTCAATCTCCTGCCGGCCCTCCGCCTTCAGTATTTCCGGGTTAATAAACACGTGCAGATCACTCTGGTCTTTGGACAGGTCTATGACCACGATCCTTTTCGCCGCGTTCACCTGCACCGCGGCAAGCCCGATCCCCGGCGCTTGGTACATGGTATCCGCCATATCCTCGACCAACTTGCGTATCGGGGCGTCCACGCGCTCCACCGGCTTCGCGATCGTGCGCAAACGGGGATCGGGATACACCAGGATGTCCAAAACGGCCATGAATCAATTCCACAAACAACGATGTAAGTTAATTAATATTCTACTATTTTTATGGATGATACTGAATAAAAAGACGTTTACATTGGCGTCTTCGTATAGATCGGCTAGACTCGCACTAGACGCAGAATTAAAACCGAATGTATTAATAATTTCACCGGTACACGTTGGTTCCCTATGGCATATCTCTTATCCCTGCTGCGACTATTGGCCGTCTCCCTGGTTACCGTATCCGTGTCCAGCTGGGCGGACACCACGTCACCCGAGCTGCAGCCGAATCACCCGAGACACTATACCGTACAGAAGGGCGACACCCTGTGGGGCATAGCGGCCCGCTTTCTGGAGGACCCCTGGAGGTGGCCCGAGATTTGGCAAAGAAACCCGAAGGTGCAGAATCCACACCTGATTTATCCGGGCGACGCCCTGGTCATGAGCATCGTGGATGGTGCACCGGAGTTAAAGATTCTGCGCCGAAAGGTGGTGAAGCTTTCGCCGGCTGTCTATGCGGAACCGATAGAAACCGCGATTCCGACCATACCCCCGAACGCGATACAGGCCTATCTGTCGTCGCCGCTGATCATCGAAGAAGGCGGCCTGGACGACGCCGGCTACGTCGCGGCGGGCCTGGACGACAAGATCACGATGGGCCTTTACAGCCAGTTCTACGCCCGCAGTCTGCCGGAGTCGGACAACAAATTTTATCGTATCTTTCGGCCCGGAAAGGTCCTCGTCGACCCGCTGACAAAGGAATTCCTGGGTCAGGAGGCCAACCACATCGGCGATGCCCGCATGCTGACGCCCGGGGAAACCTCCAAGCTCGAGGCGGTCCGCGCCTACTCGGAAATCAGTTTCGGCGACCGCTTGGTGGCCACCCCACCGGACATCGGCCTGCCTTACTTCACCCCACGGGCGCCGGAGAACGATGTTCGCGGTTTTATCCTCGACGCACCCGGGGGAGTGGCGGAAGTGGGTCCCCTCTCCGTCGTGGTGCTGAGTGTCGGCAAAAGAGAGAATATCGAACCGGGCCACGTCTTGCGGATATTGCGTGACGCGGGCATCCAGCGCGATCCCGTGACGCGCGAGTTTTTCAAACTTCCGGAGGAAGATTCCGGCCTGCTGATGGTCTTTCGCAGCTTTGACAAGGTAAGCTATGCGCTGGTGATGAAGGCGGTGCGGCCCATCCACGTATTGGACGTAGTGGAAACACCTTGACGCGACATTAAACAAGCGGAACGAATTTGCTTAAGGACGAGCATACTGCCACCGAACTGGAGCCCTGGATTCGGCTGCACCGTCTTGCCGGTATCGGTCTGCTCGGCAAGCACGCATTGTTGCGTCGCTACGGCACCCCGGACGGCGTACTCGGATCGGACGATCCGGCGGTGGTGAAACCGGATTTGTTCCGCAAGGCCTGCGTCAAACTCGAATCTGCGATCGAAACGGATCTCCTCTGGGCGGAACGCCCGGGTCACGGCATCCTGGCGTTTTCCGATCCGCGTTACCCCGAAGTGTTGAAGCAGATTGCCGATCCGCCGCTCTTGTTGTACGTGCGCGGCATCATTGATGTCCTCAACAGCTCGCAAGTCGCCATAGTGGGCAGCCGCAACGCCACCCCATACGGTCGCCACGTCGCCGCGGCAATCGCGTCGGGGCTTGCCGCCTGTCAAGTTACAACCACCAGCGGACTGGCACTGGGCATCGACGCCGCCGCCCACCAGGGCGCGATTAACGGCAATGGCGTGACGATCGCGGTCGCCGCCCACGGGTTGGGAGAAGTCTATCCACGTCGTCACCGCCGACTTGCTGAGCGGATCTGCGGCAGCGGCGCCATGGTCTCAGAATTTCCTTTGGGCTTCGCACCGCGTCCCGCACATTTCCCACGTCGCAATCGCTTGATCAGCGGGTTGTCGCTGGGAACGGTCGTCGTGGAAGCGAACCGCAGGAGCGGCTCGTTAATTACCGCGCGATGCGCCGCCGAGCAGAATCGTGAGGTGTTCGCGATACCCGGACCCGTACACTCCCCGCAGTCGCACGGCTGCCACGACCTGATCCGGCAGGGCGCGAAGCTCGTGGAAAGCCTCGAGCACATACTTGAGGAGATCCCGGCCATCCGACAACCGGGGCCCGCGGAGACCGAGGGGTCGGAACCCGACAGGTCCGAATTCAATTGTTTGCTGGAGTTTATGGGGTATGAACCAGTGACCGTTGACGTGCTGGTAGCCCGCAGCGGATTGACGGCGGAGGAGGTTTCCTCCATGCTGTTGCGCATGGAAGTCAACGGCTGCGTCGTGTCCTGTCCCGGGGGTGAATATTTGCAAGTCCCGAAGAATTCTATCGAGAAGGCATAAACCTAGATGAAAGAAAACGTGCTAGACGTCCTCATGTATTTGTTTGAGAACTTCATGATCGAAGAGTCCGGGCTGCAGAAAGATCACAAGACACTGACCGCGGAACTGTCGAGGGCCGGATTCGAGCACCGAGAGATCGACAAGGCTTTTGACTGGCTGCAGGACCTCTCCGACATGTGTGATCCGGAAATTCCACCGTCGACGCGAACGCGCGTGACGTCTATGCGTCATTTCGCCGCGGAAGAGCTGCGCAAGCTGGACAACGAAATTCGCGGATTCTTGTTGTCGCTGGAACAGGCGGGGATATTGGACGCACGCGCCCGAGAGGTAGTCATAGATAGAATTATGGCGCTGGAAACGGAAGATATCGATATCGACCAGACGAAATGGGTGACCATGATGGTGTTGTGCAATCAACCGGGCCGAGAAGACGTGAGCGTCTGGATGGAGGACGTCGTCATGAACGGAATTCAGGCATATTTGCAGTAAGTCAATTTTGCAGTTATTCCTCTCTTCGACTATTACGGTCTATTATATTCTTAACTTTGGTTAGTCGTTTCTCTGCTGGACCGTAGTAGTCCGGTATACGCAATATGTCCAAGAACCTCATCGTTGTCGAGTCGCCAACCAAGGCCAAAACCATCATCAAGTACCTGGGTAAGGATTTCCAGGCAATGGCTTCTTACGGCCACGTTAGAGACTTGACCCCCAAGACCGGCGCCGTGGATCCGGACCACGGCTTCAAGATGACCTACGAAGTCATCGAGCGCAATAAGAAGCACGTAGACGCCATCGCTAAAGCCGTAAAAGAATCAGACGCTCTCTATCTGGCGACGGACCCGGACCGCGAGGGGGAGGCGATCTCCTGGCACCTTCTCGAGATCCTCAAGGAACGCAATATCCTGAACGGCAAACCGGTACACAGGGTGGAGGTTTACGAATTCACGAAGAGCGCCATCCAGCGGGCGGTCGAGCATCCGAGAACACTCTCCCAGAGCCTGATCAACGCCCAACAGGCGCGCCGTGCTCTGGATTATCTCGTCGGCTTCAACCTGTCGCCGCTGTTGTGGAAGAAGATCAGCCCCGGACTGTCGGCGGGACGCGTTCAAAGCCCCGCATTGCGGCTGATAGTAGAGCGGGAAGGCGAAATCGAAAAATTTATAAAACAGGAGTACTGGACCATCGAGGCCGACCTGCAGCGCGATTCTCTGAACTTTGTGGCCAGACTCACTCGATTCGACGGTGAGAAAATGGAACAGTTCTCCATCACCGACGGAAAGCGGGCCGAGCAGGTCCAGCAAGGACTCGTCGCGGCTTCCCGGGGCAGCTTGCGAGTAGTAAAGGTGGAAAAGAAGCAGCGCAAGCGCAACCCGTCACCGCCGTTCACGACCTCAACTTTACAGCAGGAAGCGGCTCGAAAGCTTGGATTCAGCGCGCAACGGACGATGCGCGTTGCGCAACAGCTTTACGAAGGTGTCGACATAGAAGGAAGCAGCGTGGGTCTGATCACCTACATGCGGACCGACTCCGTAAATCTCGCCGCAGAAGCCGTCAACGAGCTGCGGGAGTTCATCGCGCAACGCTATGGCGCCGAAAACCTGCCGGACAAGCCACAGGTTTACCGCAATAAATCCAAGAACGCGCAGGAGGCGCATGAGGGCATCCGTCCAACTGCGGCCGTGCGAACCCCCGAGAGCATCAGGCAGGCGCTCAGCAGCGAACAAGCGAAACTGTATCAGCTGATATGGAATCGAACGGTCGCATCGCAGATGCTGCATGCGATCCTCGACACCGTCGCGGTGGACATGGAGGCGAAAGCGGGGAGCATCTTTCGCAGTACAGGATCGACGATACGCAAACCGGGTTTCATGACCGTCTACCAGGAGGGCACCGACGACGCGAAAAAAACCGAAGACGAGCAGAAATCGCTCCCTCCCCTCAAGGAGGGCGATCTCGTGGACGTACGCGAGATTCGGAAAGAACAACATTTCACGGAACCGCCTCCTCGCTATTCCGAGGCGAGTCTGGTAAAGACTCTCGAGGCGCACGGAATCGGGCGCCCCTCCACCTATGCCACCATTATCTCGACCCTGCTGCAACGCGAGTACGTTACTTTGGAGAATCGGCGATTCGTGCCTACGGACATGGGCCGCGTCGTCAACAACTTTCTTTCCACGCAGTTTGCGCAATATGTTGATTACGATTTCACGGCGAAATTGGAAGACCGTTTGGATTCGGTTTCCCGCGGCGAACAGAACTGGCTCGACATCATGCAGGACTTCTGGCGCCCGTTTAAATCCCAGGTGGAGGAGAAAGAAAACGTATCCCGCGAAGAAGCGGCGCAGACACGCCAACTCGGAACCGATCCGAAAAGCGGCAAACCGGTCAGCGTACGCATGGGGCGCTATGGACCGTTCGTGCAGATCGGCACCCGCGACGATGAAGAAAAGCCGCGTTTCGCCGGACTCAGGCCCGGCCAGAAACTGAATGACATCGATTTGGATACCGCTCTCGAGCTGTTCAAGCTCCCGCGTCAACTGGGTGAGAGCCCGGAAGGCGAGAAGATCTCCGTCAACATAGGCCGCTACGGCCCGTACGTGCGCTACGACAACAAGTTCGCTGCCATCAAAGAGGACGATCCATATACCATCACCCTGGAACGCGCCCTCGAGCTGGTGGCGGAGAAGAAAATCGCCGACGCCGACCGAGTCATAAAATCTTTCGACGAGGACCAAATACAGGTCCTGCGCGGGCGATATGGGCCTTACATCACCGACGGTAAAAAGAATGCGAGAGCCCCCAAGAACAGGGAACCCCAGGATTTGACTCTTGCGCAATGCAGGGAGCTTCTGCAGGCGGCACCCGAGCGCCGGCGCAAGAAAAAATCCAAGAAAAAGACGAAAACAAAAAAGACCGTCAAACGCGCGTCAGTCGACGCCTGAGTCCGTCTCCGGGGGGCGGAGCAGTTGCTCAACCGCACGCAGACTTGCACGTCGCATGGGTCTGCCTTCCACCGGGCAGATGGGTGCCTCACGTAACTGCTTGCTGGAGAACGTCAGCAACTCCACGGTGCCATCGTCGGCGTCGAATCGAAAGCCCGGGACCTGTACGAAACGCCGGCCCGCAAATCGCACACGCCTGTCAAAAGCCCGGCAGGGAATGTGGTGGTGACGGATATGTTGTGCTACCTCGTCCGGGCTTTCCGCAAACAGGTGTAGTTCAATCGGCGTGCTGTGGGTGATGTTTCCGCGCAACAGCGCGCCGACCAGTCGAGGCTGGAAGGGCGCGAACAATCGCATTATCTCGACCGCCTTCGTCCGAGCCGAATGCAGTGCGCCCTTCACCACTGCGCCGCGAAACAGCCGCAGTCGGGTAGCCAGCGCCACCTCGATTTCACGATTGGCGGGCAGCGGCGTACACCGATGGTCGAGCCCTAAACGTTCGCAGGCTTTCTGCTTGGCCAGCTGGTAGTCGCGCACCCATTCTTCGGCCATGATACGTGCCGCTTCCTCGCAGACCGAACGCCGCCTGTATTCATCCGTCTGGTGCCGCTTTCCACCGCTGCGACGAGCCGCGGAAAAACGCTTCGACGACATGGGTCTCAGAACAGGCCTTCCGGAACCGGTCCTGCCGCGGGCGCGGCGGCCGATGAAGACCCTAATCGCTGATCGGGGTGGTCGACCGGCGAGGACGGTTCGGTGCCGACCACGAAAAACTCCTCGTACGCCTGCGGGTCGGATTCGACGGTCGCTTTTCCGGTGTCACTGGAGACGAAACGGGTGACGATGTTATCGGGCCTCGGCATGGGCCGCTCCGGCGAAGTCTCGAGCGCGACCTTCATGAAATCGATCCAGATAGGCAGCGCAGCCCGGGACCCGGCCTCGCTCCGCCCCAGGGTTACGGCGTCATCGAATCCCGTCCATACCGTCGTCACCACATCCGGGTTGAAGCCGGAAAACCAGGCGTCCCTGAAGTCGTTGGTAGTTCCAGTCTTGCCGGCAATGTCGGAGCGGCCGAGGGACAACGCTCGTTTGCCGGTTCCGACGCGAATCACGTCCTGCATCATGCTCGTGATCAGAAATTGGTTATCCGCCCGCAATACCCGCTCGGCCGTTCGCATCGTAGGCACATCTTCGGCCGTTTCACCGGGCCGCACATTTCCACCACAGGCGCGGCAGAATACCGCCGGGTTTGCCTGTTCCACGACGTTTCCGTCCTGATCCTCCACCCAGGCGATCACATAAGGCTCTACCAGGAACCCGCCGTTGGCGAACACAGCGTAGGCGCGAACCATTTCCAGCGGTGTTACCGATCCCGCACCCAGAGCGAGGGACAGGCCCGTGGGCAGACGGCTGCGTTCGAAGCCGAATCCCGTCAAATGGTCGATCGCTTGTTCCGCTCCGATGGCCCGGAGAATGCGTACCGAGACCAGGTTCAACGACAAACTGAGCGCTTTTCGCAAACGTGTCGGGCCGAAAAACCTACCGCTGTAATTCTCCGGGCGCCACACGGTGCTGTTGCTCGAATCCGGAATGACGATCGGGGCCCCGCTGACCAACGTCGCCGGCGTGAACCCGTATTCCAGAGCTGCAGAATAGATGAACGGCTTGATGTTGGAGCCCGGTTGGCGTTCCGCCTGGATCGCGCGGTTGAACTTGCTCAGATAGAAATCGAATCCGCCACTGAGCGCCAATATGGCGCCGTCAAGGGGGCGTAGGGACACCAGGGCACCGGATATTTTCGGTATCTGTGCGAGCCGCCATTTCGCATCGGCATCCTGCTGCACATGGACTACATCTCCGAGCGCCAGAACGTCGCTCGCGCGGTCCGGTTCAGACCCCACCGTATCCTGGTTGATGTAGCGCCTGGCCCACGACATTCCATCCCATTCGAGGTCAATCACGCGGCGGTCGCGCGTGTACAGTTTCGCGCTCCGTTTCTCCGTTGCGATCACCGCGGCGGGGATCACGTCTCCGCTCAAAGGGGCGTCCGCGAGCGCCCGGTCCATGGCTTCGACGGGCGTCGAGGCCGTCAACTTCAGGCGTCGTAAAGGACCCCGATAGCCGTGCCTTCGATCGTAGCGCATCAGTCCTTTACGCAGGGCCCGATCCGCCTCACGCTGCAATCTGCCGATCACCGTGGTGTACACCTTGTAGCCTCGCCAGTACGCCTCTTCCCCGTATTTCTCAACCATGTGGGAACGCACCATTTCCGCAACATAGGGCGCCGATACGTCCACCGCAATGATGTGTTTACTGGCGCTGACGTCAACGCTGCTCGCCTGTTGAAACTGTTCGTCGGTAATGTGTCCGAGCTGGTGCATGCGCCGCAGGACGTAATCGCGTCTTTGCAACGCATTCTCCGGGTTGGCGAGTGGGTTGTCGCGAGAAGGCGCTTTGGGCAACCCTGCGAGCATCGCTATCTGTGCCAAGTTCAACTCATCGAGAGACTTTCCGTAATACACTCGCGAGGCGGCGGCAAAACCGTAGGCGCGGTTCCCTAAAAAGATCTTATTGAGGTAGAGGCTGAGTATTTGATCCTTGGTCAGCGCACGCTCCAACCGAAATGCCAGCAGGGCTTCTTTGATCTTCCGCACATAGGTCTTTTCCGGCGAGAGAAAATAGTTTCTCGCCACTTGCATGGTGATCGTGCTGGCACCCTGTTCGTGGCCGCGGGACTTGAGGTTTGCCAGCGCGGCCCGCACTACGCCGGCGAGGTCCACGCCGGGGTGTCGATAGAATGCGTCGTCTTCCGCCGCCAGTATTGCGTCAATGAGTGCCCGCGGCGTCGAATCTATGCTGATCGGCTCCCGACGCTCGTCGCCGAATTCCGCGATCAGCCCGCCGTCGGCGGAGAATATCCGCAGCGGCACTTTCAGATGGACGTCGCGAAGCGACTCTACGCTGGGCAGACCGGGCAGCAAAGTGAGCGTAAACACGGCGATCGCTACGCCGACCGCCAACGCCGCTCCGGAGAGCCCGAGCAATAGTCCAATTACGACTCGCTTTAAGGTCACGCGTCTGGAAAATGTGAAATTTTTGAGATCGCGGCTAAGCTTACTACAACTTGTAAAAAAACGTCCGATAGCATTTGTCAGTCCCAGTTCGATCGTCTATATTTGCTGTAACTATCTAAGGTAACTTACCCATTTGCACCCATAACTAAACGGAAATAAAGGGGTAAATTCTGGCATTTTTAAAGAAAAAACTACCGAGTTTGGTCGGGATCGATATCAGCTCCTCAGCCGTCAAACTTCTCGAGTTGAGCAAGAGCGGAGGCCACTACCGAGTCGATCGCTACGCCGTTGAACCCCTGCCTCAGAACGCCATGATGGAAAACGCCATCACGGACGTGGAGCAGGTGGGCCGCTGCGTCGATCGCGTGGTCAAGCGCTCCGGCACCAAAACCAAAGACGTAGCGGTTGCGGTGTCGGCGTCGCACGTGATCACCAAAACCATCACCATGCCCAGCGGCCTCAAAGAACAAGAGCTGGAACTGCAGATAGAGACCGAAGCCGATCACTACATCCCCTATCCTCTGGATGAGGTGAATCTCGACTTCGAAGTGGTTGGCCCGTCCGAGACGAATGCGAACGAGGACGAGGTCATACTCGCGGCATGCCGAAAGGAAATCGTAGATGACTATATCGCGGTCGTGGAACGTTCGGGGCTGCGGCCGGAAGTGATCGACGTTGACGCGTTCGCAATGGAAAACGCCTACGCGCTCATCGCTCGGCAGATGCCTGGCGGCGGAATGGAAAAGACCGTGGCGGTGTTGGACTTCGGTGCGACGACAACGCATATGAACGTGATGCACAATAACCGCTCCGTGTACACGCGCGACCACACTTTCGGTGGACGACAGCTGACTGAAGAAATTCAGCGCCGCTATGGGCTTTCGTATGAGGAAGCCGGACTGGCAAAGAAAGTCGGCGGTCTACCCGACAATTACCAGTCCGATATCCTTCAGCCGTTCATGGAGGCAATGTGCCAAGAAACTATGCGAGCGCTGCAATTTTTTTACTCGTCCACCCCCTTTAACAGCGTCGATCAGATCTTACTGGCCGGCGGGTGTGCGCAGATCTCCGGCATAGACGAACTCATCTCCGATCGTCTTAATGTGCCGACTTCTCTCGCCAATCCTTTTTCCAGCATGTCGCTTGCATCTCGGATCAAACCGCAGATGATAAGTGCCGACGCTACATCTCTCATGGTCGCCTGCGGACTAGC
>CAMYIN010000001.1 GCA_947258495.1 uncultured Gammaproteobacteria bacterium | reverse complement strand
TCTGATGGTGCTGATATCACCGCTGCGAACATTGTGATATTTCATCAATCCGGCCGGCGTGCCCAAATAACCGTCCACCTGAAATATCCGATTCGAGAGGATGTCCTGGGGCGAGAAGTTCTCGTTGTCGAATCGCGGGTCGAACGCCGCGTGGGTATGGTAGCTGGCGGTGGCGGTGGTGCCGGCGGGGACGACGCTCGGGGGGCCTATGTCAACGCCGGCCGGGGCCCCGCGTACCGGAGGCGTGTAGGAAAAACTCCCGTCTGCATTGCGATACACCCATCCTCCGTATTCGAGGTTTTCTTTCACGGACGTCGGGTTGATGGCGTTCAATACCACAAACGCGGCATCGTGTTGCGCCGACAGCCGGTCCACCTCGTCGCCGCTGCTGCTGCCGGAGCTGGCGATCAGGGCGGCGGCGGCGAGCCCGCCGCCGATCAATACCGCGTTGGGAATTTTCTTCGGCGTTTCCTCCTCGTTGGCCTCGTTCTGACGAAAGACGGGGGTCCTTGCACCGCCCCAGGTACCGTTGAAGCTGAACATCAGGCGCGTGTCCTCCGCATCCCCATACAGCGGGTTGACGCTGCGTTCCAGATTCAGGCCCACGCTGTCTCCGCGCCGCGTCACCCAGCCGAAACCGACGCCCCGGTAAGAGGCCCCGTTGGTGCCGGCGAGTTGTCGGATCGCGCCGCGGAAGCGTCGGAGGGTAAAGCCGAGATCAAAACCCCGAGCCGCGGTTTCGTCGCCTCGCTGCACTTCGACGAGGCTGGCGGAGAAGGCGCCCATAGACACTCCGGCCGTGACGCCAAGTCGGTCTTCGACCCCCGGCGATCGCACGCGCGTCGCGGCCAGCGTGGTCTCGGCGTTGTCGGTCAGCGCCTGGGTGACGCTGAAACCGGAGAAGGAGAAGGGCAGGCGGGTGCCGCCGTGGAACAGGAAGGGATCGATGCCACCGTAGGCGTTTTCCGTGCTGAGAAAGGTCTCGCCCTCGCCCTGGGCGTACATCAGCGTCGTCTTGCCCACGGTGACGCCGGTGTAACGCTGATGCTCGTCGGGGCCGGTAATGCTCGAGAAATGCAACCAGCCCCAAGCCGTGTTCTGGCTGAGGCTCAAGCGGCTGGAATAGTGCTCGGGAGGGTCTTCCCCGGATCGGAGTCGAAACGGCGAATAGGATTCCGAATGTCGGACCTCGAACCTGGAGCGATCGCCGAGGGTGACGAGATGTAGCTGTTTACCGAAATACCCGTCGACGTAGACGGCGGAGGACGGGACCGGCGGCGTGTCGCTATGCGCGACCAGCCGCTGCGGCGTCGGCTTCTCGAAAAGCCGCGCCTCGTTCGCCGCCGACGCCAATACCGTATTCGTGAAGGCGAACAAGCCGAGGATGGGGATACAGTTCCGATACATCGTGCGGGCTCCGTGTTTCGGGATTTCGTACATTATAGTGGCAGCGTGGCCACGGCGACTGCAAAACTCTGTCACCCGCCGCATTGCATGCCGGCGGCGGTAATCGTTACAGTATCAGATCGTTGGACGTTCATGAAAGGCAACGAGGATGACTATACCTGAAGCGGTTTCGGCTTGCGCCGCGGATTTCTCGCAATTTCCGATTCGTAAGATCCGCACAGCGTGCGCGGTCTTATTGGTTGCCGCCGTGTTTTCGCAGGCCCCAGCCGCTCCCCTCGAATTCAAGCTGGTTGCGGCGAGCGCGGAGTCCTATGGATTGCCGCACGACATCGTCCTCTCACCCGACGGCAGCTTCTTGTACGTCGCCGACAATGCGCGCGATCGTATCGTGGTGCTGGATCCGCAGTCGCTGCAGGAGCTCGGTGTCTTTGCCCGGGGCGAGGTCGCCGAACCGCACGACGTCGATTTCGACGCACAAGGCCGGCTGCTCGTCGCCGACACCGGCAACAGCCGTATCGCTGTTTACGAGGTGTCCGGGATCGATGGCCGCCTGGTGGGTTCGCTGCACGGGCGGATCCGCCGACCCGAGGGTGTTGCCGCACATCCCGACGGGCGCGTCTTCGCGACCGGCGCCGCTTCCGGAAATCTGGTGGTGTATCGCGACGGTAAGGTGATCGGCGAGATCGGCGGCCTCTCATCCCCGCACGATGTCGCCCTGGATCCCACGGGGAATATCTGGGTCGCGGACGCGGGCAACGATCGCCTGGTCCGACTGGACGATACGCTGCGGATAACGGCCGTGTTGCAGGGGCCGGACTACGCCTTCCAGGGGCCGCGCTACATGGACTTCGATCCCGGGGGGCGCATGTACGTGGCGGACAAATACACCCATCGGATCAAGATTATCGCCGCCGACGGCGCCTTGATACAGGTGCTCGGCGGCGCCGCGCCGGGCAAAGGGGAAGGCGTCTTCGATCGGCCGGAGGGTGTCGAAATACGTGGCGATCACATCTGGTTTTCGGACACCTACAACAATCGTATCGTACGCTACAAGATGACCGGTGTTCTCGATTAGCGGACACAAGAAAGGCCCCTTGGTTCCGGTCGGTGAGCGGCTTGTGTGGCCGCGGGCGTCCCACGCGCGCGTCGGTGTCCTTATGTCGGCTACAATTCGAACTGTGTCCGCCGCCTTTCCACGGTGCGCGGAACTCACTTTTCACGAGCAAAAGGAGAACCATCGATGTACCGCGCCACTTTGTGCATGAACGTTTTGTTGTTCGCCGTCTCCGCTCCGGTGTTCGGGGCCACGCTGCTGGAAATGAAAGATGGCGAAGGCGGAAATCAGAAGATGTGGATCGACGGCGAACGGATGCGTATCCAGGACAGTTCGGAACCGGGCTACATGTTGATGCACGTCAAGGAAAAAAAGATGTACGTCGTTGACGCCGAAGAGCGTCAGGTGTTGGATATGAGCGGGGTGTTTGCAAATCGTCGAGGCGGCGGGCCGCAAGCGGCCAAACTCGACGTAGCCCTGGTCAAACAAGGCAAAGGTCCGAAGATCGCCGGCTACGACACGATGCACTATGCATTGACCGTGAACGGCGAGAAATGCAGCGATGAGTATCTCTCGGGTAAGGCGCTCTCGGACATCGCGGCGACGGACGCCTTCGAGGCGCTCTCGGAGCTGGCGCCGGAAGGCCCCATGGGTATGGCGCAGTTGGGTCCCTGTGAAGCGGCCGATTTCCAGCTCACCGAGATCTACAAGCAACACGGCTACCCGCTGCGCATCGTCCGTGCGGACGGCAGCCTGGAAAGCGAAGTCACGAGCGTGGTGAAGAACGCAGCGGCGCCCGAAGGCGGTTTTTCCTTGCCTGCGGACTACCCCGTGGTCACGTTCGGCCAAATGATGCGGCAAGCGATGCCGCCGAGCGTGATACCCGAGGGCGTCGATCCCGCCCAGATGGAACACATGATGCAGGAGATGATGAAGCGCATGGAACAGAAGTAGTCAGGGTGCGCGTCGCAGCGTGATCAGAAACTGGTCACGAACGGGATCGTAGGGAAAGTTGAAGATCACACTTCCGACGTCCGGCGAAGCCGAAAATCCCTTCGAAAAGCAATTTGGATCCGAGTACCTGCAACAACGGAGGGCCCTCTGTTTTAACGTTGCAGATGTATACCAGTTGTCGCTGAATTTCGTTTAGCAGCGCCTCCCGGGAACGTGACGTATCCCCTTCGGTCTCGATGACTCCGTAGTCCGCGTAACGCACGATCGTATGTGCGACACCGGACCCGAGTAGTCGCGCAGCACTCGGCGTAAGCGCCGAACGCATCTCCACGGACCGATCCCACAACGATTCCAAAATGTGCCTTCGCTTTTTCACCGACGTAAGGCCCGGACCGGGGTCGGAGACGGACCCGCGTTCGGTCACGTGTTCCACTGCCCATGCGACGAACACCCTCAATCGCGGGCGCAGTCGCGGTCCAACGATCGTACTCCGGGCGATGTCGAGCCCGGAACGGGACGATCCGGACGCACCTATTGGCGCTGCGCCCGCCATTATTGATAACGTGTAGCAACGGTTTGGAACCGAAATACGGATGATCCAATAGTGTCTTTTGAACGCAGGTTGAAGCGTTACGCGGCCTATTTTCGCGGTTGGTGTCAGGCATTCGGCGAATACGACATGGAGATCGTGGAAGAGAACGGCATCACCTGGTTGCTCGGAAAAGAACAAGTCGGGCTCATACTCCCCGATCGGATACGCAGAGAGGTGTACCGCGCGGTGCTGGGGAAGAAGGCCGCCGCCTCGCGCATCGCGGTATCGAACGCCCGATTCCAAGTCGCCGAAACGGGTTTCGGCGTGTCCAGCGACGAAGCGAAGAATTACATGTCCGCAGTGCTGCGCGAATTCAGGCACAGCCCGGAATTGCATCTTTTCCTGACCTACCACTTGACGTTTCCGTCCGGCACACGATTTGTGACGCTCTCGCGCAAGCCGCCGCTGCGCATCATCTACAAAGAGATTGAACCCATGACGATTCGTATAGAATAGACCCCATTGCATTAGGCCAGTTAGATCAAAGATCGGTACCGAGCACGTGTTCGACGAATTGCGACCCTTGTTGCCGCAGATTCCGTTTCTGCGCAGATTCCCGGTGGAGACCCGGGTCACGGTGTGCTATTCGGAATTATTCGGCATCGGTTATGTGCACGGATATCAGTGCCAACCCCTGATGTTCGTGAGCACCGAATACGTGCGCGGATGGGTGAGCGGATACCTGGACTGGCAATGGGACCAGGAGGCGTTGCGCGCGGAGGTGCATTTCGAGGCCTGATTTTTCACCGCGCGGTCGGCGCCCGCATCGAACGGCGATGCCGAAACCGGACCTCTCCTGAGGCCGGTCGGTTACAGTATGTTGTCGAAATCGCCGTGCCGGCCGAGGCCGTTCTTGAAACGCGCGGCGCCGGCCACGCCGTCTCGAACCAAGGCCTCGCGGCCGTTGTACCATTCCTGGATCAGCGCGTCGCGTACCGGCAGGCCCTGGCTCTTGATCGCCGAACGCCGGTCGCTGCGGACGCAGACGGGCGGAAAGCGGGCGATGTCGTGGGCCAGTGCTTCCGCCTTGTCGCGCACCGTGCCGTTCGGCATCACGTATTCGCACAGCCCGATGCGGAGACATTCTTCGGCCGGGACTTTGCGACCGGTCAGAATGATTTCCAGCGCCCGGCCCTGGCCGACGATGCGCGGCAGGCGCACGGTGCCGCCGTCGATCAAAGGCACGCCCCACCTGCGGCAATAGACCCCGAAATAGGCGTCCTCCTGCATCACCCGGAAATCGCACCACAGCGCGAGCTCCATGCCCCCCGCCACAGCCGGCCCCGCCACCGCCGCGATCACGGGTTTGTCCAGTTCGAGCCGCGACGGTCCGAGCGGCCCGCGGGGGATTTCGCCGCCGTTGCCGCGCGGCCCCGCCGGCGGGATATCGAGTTCTCCCAGGGGGTATTCCGTGTTCAAGGTGCTCACGTACTTGAGGTCCCAGCCGGCGCAGAAGGCGCCGCCTTCGCCGTAGAAAACGGCGACGCGCGCTTCCGCGTCGGCATCGAACTCGAGAAACGCCCGCGTCAGCGCGTCGGCGCTTTCCGGGTCCATGGCGTTACGGGCCTCGGGACGGTTGTGCATAACCGTCCAGACGTGACCGTTTTTGGCTATTTCGACCGTCATGACCTTATCTCCCCTGGATTAGGGTTGTGATGAATGGGCAGCGTCCCGGTGGCATCGATGCCGGAGTTGGTGCTGAGTTTTCGCAGAGTGCGGAGTTTGCCCTATTTCCGATCGGGTTGGTATGGATTGGGGCCCGCCCGTGTCGTCCGACGTCGGCGGTGTCTGCATACGGACCGGATGGATCGGCGCAGTCTGTGGTACATTGCCGCTTACCACGAATTGGAGGTGCGCTATGTACGCGATGGTACGGCAGTACGACGGCGTCAAAGAAATCGGGGAGGCGATACGGCTCATTAACAAGAGCTTCGTGCCTCTTATCAGCAAGACCCCCGGGCTTACTGCCTACTACGTCATCGATGCGGGCGGCGATAAGCTGATCTCGGTCAGCATCTTCAAAACCCACTCCGCGGCCGAGGAATCGAACAAGAGGGCCGCAGGATGGGTGCAGGAGAACATCTCCGCGCTCCTTCCCAATCCC